>NZ_JRJY01000033.1:19825-140822 GCF_000801015.1 Aeromonas sp. ZOR0001
CGGGCCCAGCATGACTATGCCAAGGAGTGGATTGCGCGGGAGGGGCTGGGGGATCGCATCACCTTGCTGCTGGAGGATTACCGCAAGCTGGAAGGCACCTATGACAAGCTGGTCTCCATCGAAATGATCGAGGCGGTGGGGCACGCCTTCCTGCCCGACTATTTCCGCCAGTTGTCACGGCTGCTCAAGCCCGGTGGCCGCCTGCTCATTCAGGCCATCACCATCGCCGATCAGCGCCACGCCCAGTATCTGCGCGGGGTCGATTTTATCCAGCGCTATATCTTCCCCGGCGGCTGCCTGCCGAGCGTCTCCCAGATGGCGGGGTTGCTGGCGCGGGAGACCGACATGCAGCTGGTGCGGCTGCACGATCACGGCCATCACTATGCCCGCACCTTGGCTCACTGGTGCGAGCGTTTTCTGGCGTTGGCGCCCGAGCTGCCCAAGCTCGGTTACAGCCAGGATTTCATCCGGTTGTGGCACTTCTACTTTGCCTATTGCGAGGGGGGATTCCGGGAGCGCACCATCAGTCTGGTGCAGCTGGAGGCCACCAAGCCGGGGCCCGCTGGCTGGTCGGGTGATGTGCCAGTAAGCGGTCACTGACCATGTGGCAGTGGGCTCACCTGCTGGGGTTCAACCTCTACTGGTTGCTGGCGGTGAAGTGGCAGCAGCCGGGCCCGCTGCTGGCAATGTTGCTGCTGCACTTTCTCTTCTCACCCAGCCGCCTGCGTGACTGGCTGCTGCTCCCCATTGCGGTGGCCGGCTGTCTGCTGGATGTGCTGCTCTGGCAGCTCGGCCTGTTCCGGTTCCCGTCCGGTTTTCCCCTCTGGCTGGTGCTGCTCTGGCTCGGTTTTGCCCTGACGCTGGCCCACGGTATGCGCTGGCTGTTGCGCTTGCCTCGCTGGCAGCAGGCGCTGTTTGGCGTATTTGGCGGTGCTTCCTCCTATGTGGCGGGGGCCGCCATGGGGGCAGTACACTTACCCTGGGGCATCTGGATCAGCACGGTGCTGCTGGCAGTGATCTGGATGTGGTGGTTACCCGTACTCCTGTGGGTAATGGTCAAGCTGGAGGGTGAGTCATGACAAACACCTTTTCGACCGACTCGTTGCTTTTTTCCAAATGGACCAAAGAGAGCCAGCATGAGCTCACTGATCGCTTCTATCTGGTGGTTGCCTGCCAGCGGGATGCGCAGGGGCAGCTGGTGCAGGTGGTGATGCAGGATATCAACACCCTGCAGGAACAGGAGATGGACTGGCATGAACTGGAAGACCCCAACCACTGGCATATGGGGTGGAATTAACCCGCTGCTGCTGGCGTTTACGCTCTTTGCTGCAACCGCGGTGCAGGCTTCTGCCGCCCCTTGGCAGCAGCTGCGCCCGGTCGGGCAGGGGGAGATGAACTGGCTCTGGTTCAAGCTCTACGATGCCACCCTCTACAGTGCGAGCGGGCGCTATCAGCCCGGTCACTATCCGCAGGCCCTGACCCTCACCTATGCCAGATCCATCGAGCGGCAAGATCTGCTGAGCGCCACCGCCGCCGAGTGGCAGCGGCTCGGTCTTGGCTCCGACGCCGAACGTCAGCGCTGGCTCGGCCAGCTCGCTGCACTCTGGCCCGATGTGCAGGCAGGCGACAAGCTCACCTTCTATGTCGACAAGGGCGGGACAGGCCACTTCTGGTGGCAGGAAAAACCCCTCGGCACCTTGGCCGATCCGCAATTCTCGGCCGCTTTTCTCGCCATCTGGCTGGCTGACAACAGCCGCGATCCCGCCCTTACCCGCCGCCTGCGTGGCCAACCCTGAGCATGGAGTTTCCAATGTTTTTCTATCGTGCATACCGCTGGTTGCTGTTGCTCCCTTTTTTGCTGTTGAGCGGCTGTGGTGCCAGTCTCGATGACTATCGGGGGCAGGGGCCAAACTGGGATCTCGCCCGTTTCTTCAACGGTAAATTAGTGGCTCACGGCTTGGTAACCGACCGCAGCGGCGAAGTGACCAGTCGCTTTCGGGTCGAGATGGTGGGTCGTTGGAAGGATGGCAAGGGAGAGCTGTTCGAACAGTTCTACTTTGACGATGGCCGCCAGCAGACCCGTACCTGGTATCTGAGCAAGGGCGATGATGGTCACTGGCGCGGTACTGCTTCCGATGTGGTGGGAGAGGCGGTGGGTAAAAGCGAAGGGTTCGCCCTCAACTGGCGTTATCAGCTCGATCTGGCGCTACCGGATGGCGAGGTAGTGCGGGTGAGCTTCGATGACTGGATGTACCTGCTGGACGAAGAGCGTCTGATCAATCGTGCCGAGATCAGCAAGTTCGGTATCCATCTTGGCGAGGTTATCCTCTATATCGAACGTCAGCCCTGACCGTTAACGCAAGATAACGCCCAGTAAAAAGCGCGCCGATGGCGCGCTTTTGTTTATCGAACAATCAGAGTCATCAGATGATGCGGTTCTCTTCCAGCATCTTGCGACGGGCTTCTTCCTTGGCCATCTTCTTCTTGCGGTTGTCGCAGGGTTCCGGGCAATCGCACTCTTTCTCGATGCCGACGCTACCCAGACCGCCACAGGAGCCGGAGATGGTCTTCTTCTGGAAGATGTAACCGATAGCCATGGCGGCTATCACCAGCATGAATACCCCGAAGGTGATCAGAAAAATCTGCATCTCTACCTCTTACTTCTTGACCAGATAGGGCTTGAAGGCATCGGAGTAAGCCTCTTCAAAGCCGTTGTCCGTCTTGGTGATCACGAAGATCGCCAGGCCGCGCTCGTTGGCATAGGCCAGGCTCTTCTCGGTCCCCATCACCATAAATACGGTGGCCAGCCCGTCTGCGGTCATGCAGGAGGGGTGGATCACGGTGACCGATACCAGACGGTGCTGGATCGGCTTGCCGCTGCGCGGATCTATGGTGTGGGAGAAGCGTTGACCATCCAGTTCATAGTAGTTGCGGTAATCGCCGGAGGTGGCCACCCCGTTGTCACCGGGCACGATCACCTCTTGCACCGTACCGGTGCCTGCGGTGGGCTTCTCGATGGCCACGCGCCAGGGGTGACCCTTGCCGTTGACGCCATTGATCCGCAGCTCGCCACCAATCTCCACCAGATAGTTGCGCGCACCCAGTGACTCCAGATACTCGGCTACCTTGTCCACACCAAAGCCCTTGGCGATGGCGGAGAGATCGACGTAGAGGTCCGGAATATCTTTTTGCAGGGTATCGGCATCCACCGAGGTGATGACGTGCAGGTTGCCCAGACCGGTCTTCTGGCGAGTCTGGGTGATCAGCTCGTCGGAGGGGACCTTGGTCGGCTTCTTGTCCGGGCCAAAGCCCCACAGATTGACCAAGGGGCCAACGGTGACGTCCAGCGCCCCCTGGCTCTCACGGCCAATGTGAATGGCCTCTGTGACGACCCGTGCGGTATCGCGGGAGACCACTACCGGTTTGTTGTCACGGCTCTGGTTGAAGCGCGACAGTTCGGAATCGGGGCGATAGGTCGACATCTGATCGTTGACCCGCTCCAGCAACACATCCACCTCAGCTTGAAGCTTGGCCGGATCGCTGATGGCGCTGTCCGCCACCTTGATGGAGTAGTAAGTGCCCATGGTGCTACCGGTGATGTGGATCTCCGGCTTGGATTGGACTGTCTCCTGACCGCACCCAGTCAAGAAAAAGGCTAGCCCGAAGGCTAGCCAGGTCTTTACAACACTGTGCATGGATTAACCACCAAAGTCATCCAACAGGATGTTTTCGTCTTCAACGCCCAAGTCTTTGAGCATGTTGATGACGGCAGCGTTCATCACCGGAGGTCCACACATGTAGAACTCGCAATCTTCCGGTGCTTCGTGGTTCTTGAGATAGTTCTCGTAGAGCACGTTGTGGATGAAGCCGGTGTAGCCGTCCCAGTTGTCTTCCGGTTGCGGATCAGACAGCGCGACGTTCCAGGTGAAGTTCTCGTTCTCGGCGGCGAGCATGTCAAAGTCTTCGACATAGAACATTTCGCGCTTGGAACGGGCACCGTACCAGAAGCTCATCTTGCGCTTGGACTTCAGGCGACGCAGCTGGTCAAAGATATGGGAACGCATTGGCGCCATACCTGCACCACCACCGATGAATACCATTTCGGCATCGGTGTCTTTGGCGAAGAACTCACCGAACGGACCGGAGATAGTCACCTTGTCGCCAGCCTTCAGGCTGAAGATGTAGGAGGACATCTGTCCCGGAGGGGCAGTCCAGTTGCTGGGCGGCGGGGTCGCGATACGCACGTTCAGCATGATGATGCCGAACTCTTCCGGATAGTTGGCCATGGAGTAGGCACGGATGATCGGCTCATCGACCTTGGACTCCAGCTCAAAAATCTTGAAGCGATCCCAGTCACCGCGATACTCCTCGGGAATATCGAAGTTCTTGTAGTGCACGTGGTGAGCCGGGGCTTCAATCTGGATATAACCACCGGCGCGGAACGGTACGCTCTCGCCGTCGGGGATCTGCAGCTTGAGCTCCTTGATGAAGGTGGCTTTGTTATCGTTGGAGATAACAGTACATTCCCACTTCTTCACCCCGAAGATCTCTTCCGGCAGTTCGATATCCATGTCGGAGCGAACGGTAACCTGACAGGCCAGGCGCTCGCCATGACGGGCTTCGCCCTTGCTGATGTGATCCAGTTCGGTCGGCAGAATGTCGCCGCCACCGGATTTCACCCGTACCTTGCACTGGCCGCATGAGCCACCGCCGCCACAGGCGGAGGAGACGAAGATACCGCTGCCAGCCAGCACGCCGAGCAGCTTGCCACCGGCCGGGCTGGTCACAGCCTTGGCCGGGTCACCATTGATGCTGATTGTCACGTCGCCCGCGGTCACCAGCTTGGACTTGGCGAACAGAATGACTGCCACCAGTGCCAGCAGGATCACGGTAAACATGACCACACCCAAAATAATTTCCATCTATCGTTCCTTTCTGATTGCAGGAAAGCCGATTACAGGGAGATACCAGAGAAGGACATGAAGCCCAGCGCCATCAGACCGGCGGTGATGAAGGTGATGCCCAGACCGCGCAGGCCTTCCGGAACATCGGAGTACTTCATCTTCTCGCGGATACCTGCCAGCGCAACGATCGCCAGCATCCAGCCTGCCCCTGAACCCACACCGTAGACCACAGACTCCATGAAGTTGTAGTCACGCTGCACCATGAAGGAGACGCCACCGAAGATGGCGCAGTTCACGGTGATGAGCGGCAGGAAGATACCCAGCGCGTTGTAGAGTGCCGGGAAGTACTTGTCCAGCGCCATCTCCAGGATCTGTACCAGTGCTGCAATCACACCGATGAAGGTGATGAAGCTCAGGAAGCTCAGATCCAGGCCGGATACCAGAGCGCCATCTTTAAGCACGTAGTTGTAGATCAGGTTGTTGGCAGGAACCGCGATGGTCTGCACCACAATAACGGCAATACCCAGACCCATGGAGGTCTTTACCTTCTTGGACACCGCCAGGAAGGTACACATCCCCAGGAAGAAGGAGAGTGCCAGGTTTTCGATGAAGATCGATTTAATCAACAGACTCAGATAGTGTTCCATACCTTAATCCTTCGCCTCCACCTGCTTGGGATCCTTGGTGCGCACGCCCCAAATGATCAGACCAATGATGAAGAATGCACTCGGCGGCAGCAGCAGCAGGCCGTTGGGCACATACCAGCCACCGTTGTTCACCAGCGGCAGCAGCTCGATGCCGAACCAGGTGCCGGAGCCCAGCAGTTCACGCACGGTCGCGACACTCAGCAGAATGGCACCATAGCCCAGACCGTTGCCGATACCATCCAGGAAGGAGGGCAGCGGGGCACTCTTCATGGCATACGCTTCGGCGCGGCCCATTACGATACAGTTGGTGATGATCAGACCCACGAAGACCGACAGCTGCTTGGAGATGTCATAGGCGTACGCCTTGAGCACCTGGTCAACCACGATAACCAGTGAGGCGATGATCGCCATTTGCACGATGATCCGGACGCTGTTCGGGATCTGGTTGCGGATCAGGGAGATGAACAGGTTTGAGAAGGCGGTGACCGCCATGACCGCGAGGGTCATTACAAACGCAGTTTTCATCTGGCTGGTAACCGCCAGTGCAGAACAGACACCCAGCACCTGCAAGGCGATGGGGTTGTTGCCCAGCACAGGCGTCAACAGCAACTTCTTCATTTCGCTCTTGTCAGCCATTGTTGATTTCTCCTGCACGAACCTTGGCCAGGAAAGGACCGAAGCCCTTGGGACCCATCCAGAAGTCGAAGGTATGCTGTACGCCGTTACCGGTCAGAGTGGCACCGGAGAGACCATCGATCTCGTGCTCGGAGCCCGCCGGAGCATGGCCCTTGATGACGCGCAGCGCCGGCATGCCATTCTGGTCGAACAGTTTCTTGTCCTTGAACAGCGCCTGCCAGGCCGGGTTTTCGATCTCGCCACCCAGACCCGGTGTTTCACCGTGGTCATAGTAGGTGATGCCCTTGATGGTCTGGCCATCAGCGGCAACGGCGACGAAGGCATACATGGTCGACCACAGACCCTGACCGTAGATGGGCAGGATGATGCTGTCGATCTTGCCTTCGGCATCCTTGGCGAAGAATACCGGGATCTGCTTGGAGATCTGACGCAGGCTGGCCTTGTCGTCAGCTGCGGCAAGACGGATGCTGCGGGCCGGATCTTTGGCTGCCAGCTTGGTGTCGAAGTTGTCGGCATCGCCGTCAACAAAGTCACCGGTTGCCAGATCCACCAGACGCGCTTCGATCTTCTCGCCATACAGTTTGGCCAGGTCGCGCTTGGCCACTTCGCTTACATCCACACCGGCTACGGCGAGAATGTTGCTCTGCTTGTCCAGCGCCTTGTTTTCCTGCTGGGTAGAACGCAGGCCCACAGCGGCAACGGATACCACGATGGAACAGGCCAGACAGAGGCCGGTGACCACGCTGACGGTGCCGAGGGTTGAATCTTTATTAAACGCCACGAGCAATCCTCCGCTTGATGTTTGCCTGAGCGACGAAGTGGTCAAACAGGGGAGCAAACAGGTTCGCAAACAGAATGGCCAGCATCATGCCTTCCGGGAACGCAGGGTTGACCACGCGAACCAGCACGACCATTACGCCGATCAGGGCGCCATACCACCACTTGCCTTTGTTGGTAAAGGCTGCGGAGACAGGGTCGGTCGCCATGAAGGCCATACCGAAGGCGAAGCCACCCAGTACCAGATGCCAATGCCACGGCATGTTGAACATGGGGTTGGTATCGGAACCGATGACGTTGAACAGCAAGGAGGTGGCGATCATACCGATCATCACGCCGGCGATGATGCGCCAGGAGGCGATGCGCATGTAGACGATCATGGCCGCACCCAGCAGGATCATCAGGGTAGAGACTTCACCGATGGAACCCGGCAGGTTACCCAGGAAAGCGTCCATCCAGCTGATAGCCTGGCCGGTTGCACCGTTGATCAGCGCCATCTGGCCGCCTTGGGCCCACTGGCTCAGGGCAGTCGCGCCGGAGAAACCGTCAACGGCAACCCACACGGCGTCACCGGAGATCTGGCCCGGGTAGGCGAAGAACAGGAACGCACGACCAGCCAGCGCCGGATTCAGGAAGTTCTTGCCGGTACCACCGAACACCTCTTTGGCCATCACCACACCGAAGGTGATACCCAGCGCAGCTTGCCACAGGGGCAGCTCGGGCGGCACGATCAGGGCAAACAGAATGGAGGTCACGAAGAAGCCTTCGTTGATCTCGTGTTTGCGCACCATGGCGAACAGCACTTCCCAGAAACCACCGACAAAGAAGACGGTGATGTAGATCGGGAAGAAGTGGGTGGCGCCGATCAGCATCTTGCTGCCGATACCGGCTACAGCCGGATCGAGGGAGGCGCCCAGCATGGTAGCCAGGGCATATTGCCAGCTGCTGGCACCAGCAGCCGAGCCCATGTGGGCAATGGCGGCAATCGCCTGGTTACCAACGTTGTACATGCCCCAGAACATGGCCGGGAACACGGCCAGCCACACCATGATCATCATGCGCTTCAGATCGAGCGCATCACGAACGTGGGAGGCGTTGCGGGTAACGCTACCCGGGGTGTAGAACAGGGTGTACGCCGCTTCGAACAGAGCATAGTACTTGGCGTACTTTCCACCCGGTTCGAAGTGGTGTTCCATATTTTCAAGAAGTTGCTTGAAACTCATCGCTTAACCTTCCAGTTCAATCTTGGTCAGGCACTCACGCAAGATCGGGCCGTACTCTGTCTTGCCAGGGCAGACAAAGGTACAGAGCGCCAAATCTTCCTCATCCAGCTCCAGGCAGCCCAGTGCTTGCGCACCGTCAGTATCGCCGGAGACCATGTCCCGCAGCAGCAGGGTCGGCAGGATGTCGAGTGGCATCACCCGCTCATAGTTGCCGATAGGCACCATGGAACGGTCACTACCGTTGGTAGTGGTGGTGAAGTTGATCAGCTTGCCCTTCATCAGATGAGAGAGGGTGGTACGGGTGATAGAGAACTTGTTGGCGCTGGGGTTGATCCAGCCCAGGAACTCTTTCTCGCGACCTTCACCCAGCACGCAAACCTGATTGTGGTAGCGGCCCAGGTAGTCGTGAACACCTTCGGCTTTGGCACCACTCAGGATAGAACCGGAGATGATACGGTTTTCGTCGGCACGCAGCTCATTATTGGTGAGCTGACTGATGCAGGCGCCCAGACGGGTACGCAGCAGACGCGGCTTGAGCACGTTCGGGCCAGCCAGCGCGATCACCTTGTCAGTGAAGATCTGACCGGTGGTGAACAGCTTGCCGAATGCAATCACATCCTGATAGTTGATGTGCCACTGCACCTTGGTGCTGCTGACCGGATCCAGGAAGTGGATATGGGTACCCGGCAGACCGGCAGGGTGCGGACCAACGAAGATCTCTTCCTTGACCTGAGCCAGCGGAGAGTGGGGCAGACTGCCTTCGCCTTTACAGACGTAGACGGCGCCGTCGGTCAGGCGGGTCAATACGGCCAGACCATCGAGGAAGGCCTGCGGCTGTTCCTTGATAATCAGCTCGGCATCGGCTGCCAGCGGGTTGGTGTCCATTGCAGTCACAAAGATGGCGCGCGGGGCAGACGCTACCGCGGGGACTTTGCTGAACGGACGGGTACGCAACGCAGTCCACTGACCTGATGCGACCAGGATCTCTTGCACCTTGCTGCGCTCGAGCTTGGCCAGCTCGGCAGAGGCAAAATGCTCAAACGTCACCTGTTCATCGGAACCGTCGAGGTCGATGACCACAGACTGGAGAACACGTTTGGCACCACGGTTGATCTCTGAAACCACACCGGTGGCAGGAGCTGTGAATTTAACGCCCGGATTCTTCTTGTCTTCAAAAAGATCCTGACCTTTGATGACGCGATCACCTACTTTGACGAACATAGTAGGTCGCATCCCCACAAACTCCTCGCCCAGTGTCGCAACACGGGTGATGGCGGGGCCATCGTAGATTACTTGCTCTGGCGCACCCAGCACGGGGATGTCCAGTCCTCTTTTGATTGTAATCATACTTACTTGCACTACCGTTACGGGAGAGGTTGGTTAGCGCCGAGAAATACATCACGACGGGTGGTTGAATGAGTTGATGTTGTGGTTGCGCCAGGTGGGCAGGCTCAACAATTATTCAACATGCAGGCTCACTCAAAAGCGCTTGAGTTTACCACTTAAGGTGCATTTTCTGCCATGCCAAATGGGCAAAATCCCCGTGCCATCACAAAATTAACCTGCAATGAATAAGCCCCTGACACCTTGTAAGTAGTGGTTTTAAAGGTTTTTTTATTTCGATACCTCGATGGGGGTATTTGCCGTTGTCTCCACTATCAGCAAAAAGCCTTGATGTCGAAATATACCCCCTTCGATGTAGCCTTTTCGGGGCCAATGGGGGAAATTTGTTTAATTTTTGTTGGCAGGTTCTCGAGGGAAATCCTGTGGTACAACCGGTTTCAGGACAGCGACGGTTTGCCAACGCAGCTCGGGGTGCGCGGGGCGTGGCCTTTTTCCCGCCACTCGGTCTCTGTGTAGGTATGCAGTGCCAGTGCATGAACGGCACCGGCCAGCTCGTCGGCCAGCACAGCATTGACCTGACGATGACGGGCCAGCAGCCGCTGCCCTGTAAATTGCTCGCTGACGATCACCACCTTGAAGTGGCTCTCAGATCCCGGTTCCACACGGTGCATGTGGCTCTCGTTGATCACCTCCAGCACGGTAGGGGAGAGGGCGGCGCTCAGTTTGGCTTCAATCAGTTGTTGGATGGTCATCGGATCGGCTTCCAGAGTGAATGTCGGGCCATTCTATCGGCAGTCGCGGGATGGAATAAGTCCCCGTAAGAGGGAAATCACCTGTCAGTTGCCCCCCTTGATGCGCATCGAACTGGTGAAATTCCTGCTCCTCGCTAGAATAGCGCCACTTTGCGTCGCCCCTGGCGCCTGTATACACGAATCAAGCCGAGGTTGGACTCTTCCTATGCAAACCCTTCTCGACACTCCCCATTGCCAGCTCACGCTCTACCGCTATCCGCGCCAGAGTCAGGAGACCCTGCAAGCCTGGGATGCGGCTGACGAATATCTGATCAACACCCTGGCGGAGTCCCCCCTCGAGCAGGCGGGCCCTGTCATCATCATGAATGACGGCTTTGGCGCGCTGGCCGCCTATCTGCATCCGCACTCCCCCTGCTGCGTCACCGACTCCTACATCAGTGAGCGAGCGACTCTGGCCAATCTGGCCGAAAACGGGCTGGATGCTGGTGGTATCCGCTTGCAGGATGTGCTGGCGCCGCTGCCCGATGCCCCTGCGCTGGTGGTGATCAAGGTCTCCAAATATCAGGCTCTATTGGAGCAGCAACTGCTAGCGCTGCGCGAGGTGGTGACACCGGCAACCCGCGTTATCGCTGCCGGCAAGGCGAAGGATATTCATACCTCCACCCTCAAGTTGTTCGAGAAGTATCTGGGGCTTACCCGTACCTCGCTGGCCTGGAAAAAGGCGCGTCTCATTCACTGCGAGCCGCAGGCAGAACGTCCCGCGCTGGCCAACCCCTTCCCGACTGTCTGGCCGCTGGAGGGGAGTGGCATGCTCATCCACAACCATGCCAACGTCTTCTCGCGCACCAGTCTCGATATCGGTGCCCGCTTTATGCTGGACAACCTGCCCATCCACAGTGCCCGCAAGGTGATCGATCTGGGCTGTGGTAACGGGGTGCTGGGTCTGTCGCTGCTTGCCAAAGACAGCGAGGTGGAGGTGACCTTTATCGATGAATCCTATATGGCTGTCGCCTCGGCACAGCTCAACGTCGAGCACAATCTGCCTGATGCACTGCCGCGAGCCCGCTTTATGGTCAATAACTGTCTCGACAGGGTGGCGGTCGGCTCGGCGGATCGGATCCTCTGCAACCCTCCTTTCCATCAGCTGCAGGCGATCACCGATCATATCGCCTGGCAGATGTTCAGCGATGCGCACCGGGTGTTGCCTCAAGGGGGTGAACTCTGGATAGTAGGCAACCGTCATCTGGACTATCACAACAAACTCAAGCGCTTGTTTGCCAACGCACAAGTCGTTGCGTCGAACAGCAAATTCGTTATTTTGAAAGCCATCAAACGCTAAAGCCAAAGGAAACCATGATGAAAAAGTCACTCTTGCTGCTGGCCGCCCTGATGCTGGGCGGGTGTGCCACTCATTGGCCGGAGACGGCGCTGCTCAATCCGCAGGTGATCCCCGCCAACCAGCAATACTACTCTGGCAATCGCATCACCATGGAAGGGGTAGACAAGCGTGAGGCTGCCTACGTCTTCTCTATCAAACATAAAGAGAAAGCCCCCGTCCTGGTCAACAGTGAGCGTCCGCTCAACCTGCTGATGGCCGAGCGGCTGGCCGAAGGGCTGCGCAGCCAGGGTCTCGAAGTGGGCAACAGTGGCACCACCAACCTGACGCTGGTGATCTCCAACGCCGCAGTCAATGTGGAAGAGAAGACCTTTACCTATGTCACCAAATCCCGCGTCAGCCTGCAGGTGATCGCCGATTTCCAGGGCAACCGTCTGACCAAGCAGTTCAACATGTCCTCCAGCAAGGAGAGCCCGAGCGAGCCAAGCATGGCCGACCTGGAGTCTACACTGAACCTGCAACTGGGTAGCGTGCTGCAGCAGATCATGGCCGATGAGGCGCTGCGCGGTTACCTTAAAGGTCAACCGAACGGCGCAGGGGTCTGATGATGAAAAAACTCTGGTTGCTGGCCATGCTGATCGCCCCGCTGGCGTTCGCAGGCCCGAAAGTCAGAATGGAGACCAACCACGGCAATATCGTGGTGGAGCTGGCGTCCAAGCAGGCGCCCCAGACGGTGAAGAACTTCCTGCGCTACGTGGCTGATGGCAGCTATGACGGCAGCATCTTCCACCGGGTGATCCAGGATTTCGTGGTGCAGGGTGGGGGCTACAACCAGCAGTTCCAGCAACTGCCGACTTATGAGCCTGTGGTCAACGAGTCGCGCGGCGGTCTGCCCAACAAGCGTGGCTCCATCGCTATGGCTCGCACCCAGGCGGTCGACAGCGCTACTCGCCAGTTTTACTTCAATCTGGTCGACAACAATAACCTCAACGCCGGTGGCTCTGCGGGTTATACCGTGTTCGGTCAGGTGGTTCAGGGGATGGAGGTGCTGGACAAACTGGCTCAGGTACAGACCGGTTACAGCCCCATTCTGCGCGCCAACGATGTGCCGACCAGTCCCATCATTCTGAAGAAGGTGGTCTTGCTGGCAGAAACTCCGGCAGACAAGAAAGTTGACAAGAAAGCGGGCAAGTAACTCTCGCCGGACGCGGTTCGTCACCTCGCCCTCGTCAGGTCACAATACAAGGCTCATCCCGTTCAGGATGGGCCTTTTCTCTATCCGGACTTCTTTTGCCTATCTCTTTGCTCGCCTTGGCTATCTGCCATCAACCTGCCAAAATGACGCACTTTTCCAAAGTCGTCAGGTAGTTGAACATGATCCGCAAACCAAGCTGGAGAGAGTCCCTCGCCGTCTATCTCGAATTTCGGGTGTTTATTCTCTTTGCCATGGGTTTTTCATCGGGTCTGCCGCTGCTGCTGGTGTTCGGTACCCTCTCATTCTGGTTGCGCGAGGCCGATGTCAGTCTGACCGATATCGGCTATATGAGCTGGGTGGCGCTCGCCTATGGCTTTAAATGGCTGTGGTCGCCGCTGGTGGATCGCATGCCGCTGCCGTTGCTCTCCACGCTACTGGGGCGTCGCCGCAGCTGGATGTTCTTCTCCCAGCTGCTGATTGCCGCCGCGCTGGTCGGCATGGCGTTCTGCGATCCCAAGACCGAGCTGGCCCAGCTGGCGATGTTTGCCCTGCTGGTGGCCTTTGCCTCGGCCACGCAGGATATCGTCATCGACGCCTATCGCATCGAATCTGCTCCCGAGCGGCTACAGGCGGCGATGGCGGCCTCCTACATGACCGGTTACCGATTGGCGATGATCATGGCGGGCGCCGGTGCGCTGGCGCTGGCAGCGTGGTTTGGCAGCAATAGTGGCTATGACTATCGTGGCTGGCAGATTACCTATCTGGTGATGGCGGGTCTGATGTCACTCGGGGTTATCACCACGCTGTTTTGCCACGAGCCGGATATCGATCTGGCCGAGCAGGGCAAACAACAGGCCGAACGCAAGGCGCAGCTCCTGGAAAAAGGGTGGCCAGCGCTGCTGGCGAGTGCGGGGGCCTGGGGCTATGAGGCGGTCTGGTGTCCGTTTGCCGATTTCTTTCGTCGCTATGGCAGCTCGGCGCTGCTGATCCTGGCTCTGATCGCCTGCTATCGGGTTGCTGATGTGGTGATGGGGGTGATGTCCAACAGCTTCTATGTGGATATGCAGTTCAGCAAGACCGAGGTTGCGACCATTACCAAGGTGTTTGGCGTCATCATGACGCTAGTGGGGGCGGCGCTGGGGGGCGTGCTGGTGATGCGCTTCGGTACGCTGCGCATCCTGTTCTTGGGGGCGCTGCTCACTGCCAGCACCAACCTGCTGTTTGCCCTGCTCAATCAGGTTGGTCACAACCTGGAGCTGCTGACCCTGATCATTTCCCTCGACAACCTCAGTGCCGGTATCGCGACCGCGGCCTTCGTGACCTATCTCTCCAGCCTGACCAATGTGGCATTTTCGGCCACTCAGTACGCCCTGTTCAGCTCGGTAATGTTGCTGCTACCCAAGTTGCTGGCCGGTTTTTCCGGACAGGTTGTGGAGCAGATTGGCTACAGTGCCTTCTTTGTCGGAACCAGTTTATTGGGCTTGCCCGTGTTGTTGTTGATTGTGCTGGTCGCCAGAAAAGGGAGTGAGTTGCTCTCAACGGCTGACAAATAGCAAGCGTTTGCGTAGAATCGGGGGTGATTAGATTCACACTTCCGGATAAAGTTCCCGAGAAGTTGTTTCACCCCCAATTTTATTTGATTAGAATCCCTCTCGCTCCTTGTGGGCAGGCTACGGAAAACCTCAACTAACGCACAAGAGACCAATAAAATGGCCAAATTTACCAAGACTCTGATCGCTGCCGGTCTGCTGGCTGCTGCCGCTACCCCGGCCTTCGCTGCTGACTACAGCGGTGATATCCACAAGAATGACTTCAAATGGTTCCAGTTCAACGTCATGCATACCATCGATCAGATGCCGCATGCTGATGGACAAGATTTCAACGACACTTATTTTGAAATGGAGTTTGGTGGTCGTTCCGGTATTTTTGATCTGTATGGTTATGTCGATGTATTCGATATTTTCCAGAGCAGCCATAGCGATAAGCACAACGGCGAAAACATGTTTATCAAGTTCGCTCCGCGTATCTCTATCGATGGTATGACTGGTAAAGATCTCTCGTTTGGTCCGGTTCAAGAGTTGTACGTAGCTAACCTTATTAACGTTGGCGGTGCAGATGGCCAGTTTGAAGCTATGACCGGTCTGGGCGCTGATGTGATGGTACCTTGGTTCGGCAAGATGGGCATGAACCTTTACGCTCGTCATGTTAATGAAGGTAGCGGTGAGCAAGGCTGGAATGGCTATCAGTTCTCCGTGAACTGGTTCAAGCCTTTCTACACCTTCTCCAACGGCAGCTTTGTTGCCTATCAGGGTTACTTGGATCACCTGTTTGATGCCAAAGACAGCTCCAGTACTGGTACCAACATGTTTAACGGTATCTACTGGCACAATGACCGCTTTGCTGTTGGCTATGGTCTGAAATACTTCCATGATGTGTACGGCATCAAAAATGGTTACCAGCCTGACCCGACAGACAAGCCTGATTTGCACCTGAAAACTACAGGCTTCGGTCACTACTTCGACGTTACCTACAAGTTCTAATAAAACTTGGGGTACAAAAAACCGGAGCATCTGCTCCGGTTTTTTTATGGCCGCGATTTAGATAGCGTGGCGCGAGTCATCAAGTGCGCCACGGCTGAGTGGATAAATCAGTCGCGGAAGTTCTGGAACTGCATCGGTTGACCCAGTTCGGCGCCACGGACCAGTGCCATGGTCTCTTGCAGATCGTCACGCTTCTTGCCGGTGACACGTACTTCATCACCCTGGATGGCGACCTGTACCTTGATTTTGGAGTCCTTGATCAGCTTGACCAGCTTCTTGGCGATCTCTTTCTCGATCCCCTGCTTGAATTTGACGGTCAGGTGGAAACGCTTGCCGGAGTGAACGGAGTCACCCACTTCCATGGAGCTGTTTTCGATGTTGCGCTTGAGCAGGGCGCCGCGCAGGATTTCGACCATCTGCTTGAGCTGGAAATCAGCATCGGCTTCCAGCTTTACCTCTTCCTTGTTCAACTCGAAGCTGGCTTCTACCCCACGAAAATCGAAACGGGTGGCCAGTTCACGATTGGCGTTGTCGACTGCGTTCAACACCTCGTTCATTTTGACTTCAGAGATAATATCGAATGACGGCATAGCCGGAGCTCCTCATGTTGCGTTATCGGGGGGCAAATCTACCAGAAAACGGGCAAATTTGCTGATTTTGATGGGGTTGCTCTGCTAGAATCCCCTGCGCACAGGACGGGTGGACCCGTTAGTGTCCACTAGCGACATCTTCACTTTTCCCCGGTAACAGGTTGAGAGGATTGCAACCCTTACCCTGACAGAGTCACACCATGCCAAGCGGATTAAAAAATTCCCGACAGCCCGTTATTCCAGCCGTTACTCCGAAGTGGTCACTGTTGGGTTGTGGCGCCCTCGGCGGCGTTTTTGCCTCCCTGCTGACCCAGAGTGGTCAATCCACCCGTGTCTTGTTGCGCGAACATCATAAGTCCACGCTCCATCCGGGGATCGATTTCACCTCGCTGGAAGGGCATGTCCAGCTGCTCAATATCGAGCGCGGATTTGTCAGCAAACCCGGCAAGATCCAGCGTCTGCTGGTGATGACCAAGGCCAGTCAGGTGATTGCCGCACTGACACCGCTGGTGGGTAAGCTTGATGCCGGCGTGCCGATCGTGCTGCTGCACAACGGGATGGGGATTGCCGAGCAGGTGGTCGAGATGTTCCCGCACAATCCGGTGATTGCCGGTGTCACCAGCCATGGCGCCATGCAGTGCGGCCATTTTGTCTTCCGTCATACTGGCAAGGGGGAAACCTGGCTTGGCCCGATCAACGATGCCGCCAAGTCCCATGCCGCGCTCGCGGACGAGCTGGCGTTGGCACTGGGGCAGGCCGGCTGGGATGAGCAGGTATTGACGCGCCAGTGGCAAAAGCTGGCCATCAACTGTGCCATCAATCCCCTGACGGCTCTCTACAAGCTGAAAAATGGCGAGCTGGCTGGCCCCCGTTTTGCCGATGCCCTGCAGCAGATCTGCGTGGAGGTGGCGGATGTGATGTGTGCCGAAGGGATTGCAACCACGGCAGAGGAGTTGCAACGCCGGGTGATGACAGTGGTGGAACTGACCGCTGACAATTACTCCTCCATGCATCAGGATATGGAGCTGGGACGCGAGACCGAGATTGAGGCCATCACCGGCTTCCTGTTGGCCAAGGCTGCCCTGCATGGCATTGCAGTACCGGTCAATCAGGGTCTCTATCAGGCGATCAAAGAGAAGAGTCAGGCCGTCTGATCTTTTACATGGCAGAGCAAGCTGCAAGGAGGCGAACGTGAGTGTACTGGTGCTGGTGGCCCCCGGGTCGGAAGAGATAGAGACGGTCGCGATTGTCGATACCCTGGTGCGTGCCAGCATCGAGGTGGTGCTGGCCTCTTGTTGCCCAGCCGGATCCCGTCAGGTGAAGGCATCGCGTGGGGTACAGCTGGTGGCTGATTGTCATATCGACGAGCTGACCCGTCGGGACTTTGAAGCCATCGTGGTGCCCGGCGGTTTGCCCGGCAGCGAAGTGATCCGCGATACCCCGCTGGCCATCGATCTGCTCAAAGAGCAGGCCGCTCTTGGCCGCTGGCTCGCTGCCATCTGCGCCGCCCCTGTGGTGGTGTTGCAACATCACAGTCTGCTGGGTGATGCCATCGTTACCTGTCATCCCGGCTTTCAGTCCCGACTACCGACATCGCAGCTGTCACATGAGCGGGTAGTCAGAGATGAGGCTCATCGCCTTATCACCAGCCAGGGGCCGGGCAGCGCCATCGAGTTTGCGCTTGAACTGGTCCGGGTGCTGCGTGGGGATGAAGTGGCGGCCACTGTCGCTGGCCCTATGGTGCTGCCTTGAGCGCACTCTGCTGCAGAATCAAGCTGGCCATGCTTTGAAAAACGGGCCCCGATCATTTTGATCGGGGCCCGTTTGTTATCTGCCGTTGTCGGTCACGCCATCTTGTCCGGCTCAGTAGTCGTACTGTGAGCACTGTTTTTTGTTGTACTCAGTTTTCCAGCGTGCCAATTCTTGCTCTGTGCCGAGCTTGTCTCCTTTCTTGATAGCCTGTTCCAGTATCTCAATCCGGTCGTACAGCCAGCGGCACTCTGCCGTCGGGTTGTTCTTGCCGATGCCGGTCAACGGCAGCAAACAGAGTCCCAGCCAAAGATATTTCATCCCGAACGCTCCTTGTCATTGTGGTAGTAAAGGTCTCCTTGGAGTCTACTATTTTAGCCGCAACGAGAGAGATAGAGCTGCGGTTATCCTTGGGGTAAGATGATGCCATGTCTGTTTATTTATACAGTGGTATGCGCAAGATCATCCATATCGACATGGACTGCTTTTTTGCCGCGGTGGAGATGCGGGACAATCTGGCGTTGCGGGAGGTGCCGCTCGCCATCGGTGGGTCCTCCGAGCGGCGCGGCGTCATCTCGACCTGCAACTATGTGGCGCGCCGGTTCGGGGTGCGCTCCGCCATGCCGAGCGCGCTGGCGAAAAAACTCTGCCCGCCGCTGGTACTGATCCCTGGGCGAATGGCGGTGTACAAGGATATCTCCCGTCAGCTCAGGGCCATTTTCCTGCGCTATACCGATCAGGTTGAACCACTGTCGCTGGACGAGGCTTACCTCGACGTGACCCACAGTCGTTGCTGTGGCGGCAGCGCCACCCTGATGGCGCAAGAGATCCGGCAAGCCATCGTCACCGAACTGGGATTGACCGCCTCGGCTGGAGTGGCCCCCAACAAGTTTCTCGCCAAGCTCGCCTCGGAGCAGCGCAAGCCTGATGGTCTGTTTGTCATTCGTCCCGACGAAGTGGCTGAATTTGTCTGCCAGTTGCCCCTCGGCAAACTGCCCGGGGTGGGGCGCAAGACTGCCGAGCGGCTGGAGGCACAGGGGCTCTACACCTGTGAGGATGCGCGGGCCTTGTCGGCACAAGAGCTGTGCAGCCGTTTTGGCAAGCTGGGGGAGATGTTGACGACCCGGATCTGGGGGCTGGATGAACAGCCGGTGCAGGCGCACCGGATCCGCAAAACCATCGGGGTGGAGACCACCCTGGCGAGCGATGTTTGTGACGAAGCCGCCTGCCTGACGGTATTGCAGCAACTGCTGCCGGAGCTAGAACGGCGATTTCAGCTGGCGTGCCCTGCCGAGCAGGTGATGGGGCAGGGGATTAAACTCAAGTTTGCCGACTTCCACCAGACCACCGTCTATCGCAGTCAGGGTGGCTATCAGCCAGCCTTGTTCGTTCCCCTGCTCAAAGAGGGGCTACAGCGGGCGCAAGGGCGTTCGGTTCGCCTGCTGGGCTTGGTGGTGGGTTTGCCAAAAGAGGGTGAAGTTAATCAACTCTCGCTGGATTTGCTGTGAGAGAGTTAAGTTTTTGTTTATAAAGTCGATAATCTATCCATATCTGTATGACGTAGGAATATTGGCATGAGCGCTCTTTCTGTCCAGGGTCGGATTACCCTGATCGCCGGTTGCTGTCTGTTGGTGACAGCCGCCGCTCTGGTTGCCTCTTCGATTTACAACGCGAACAAGATGCAACAGCAGGTGCGGCAAGCCACCATGCACGAGGCGCAGCAGTCTGCCGAGAACTGGATGAAGGCGATGGGCTCGGAGCAGGCGGCCAAGGTAACCAGCTATCTCGATGAGGCCTATTTCCGCGCCAGTTTGCTGGCAGAGAGCGTGTTGTTCCAGCGCAAGAATGCGGCCGAGAACTTTGTCCATTCGGAGGCGCTGCGCAGCGCCGTCAATCAGCAACTGCACGATGCCGTTGCCTCATCGACCAATCTGCTTGGTGTCTATGCGGTGTTCGAGCCTGATCAGCTGGATGGGGAAGACAGCAACTATCAGGGCTCAACGGCGCTGGGTTCCAACGACAAGGGGCGTTTTTCCAGTTACTGGGCCTATGACAACGGCAAGATAGAGCCGGAAGTGCAGAATGAGGATGTACTGGCCGATGAGAGCCCGACCGAGGCTGGTGGCATCGAAAACGAGTGGTATCGCTGCAGCATTCGCACCCGAACCCTCTGCCTGCTGGAGCCCTATCTGGACGATGTGGGCGATAAACAGATATTGATGACCTCGGTGACTGTCCCGCTGCTGGAGCAGGAGACCTTGCTGGGGATGGTCGGGGTCGATATCTCGCTGGCCACTTTGCAGAGTCTGGTCAGTACCATGGACAAGGAGCTCTATGACGGCAAGGGCAGAATCTTGCTGGTCAGTCACGAGGGGCGCGTGGCGGGAGCCGATGAGTTCGATGTGGCCATGGGGCGCGGGCTGGATCAGAAGTATCAGGGGCTGGCCAGCGAGCTGAAAGGCTGGCTCAGTCAGGGGCAGGAGCTGACTCGCTGGAGCAGCGACGGCGCCCTGTTGCAGACCTTTGTCCCGGTATCCATGCGTGGCACCGACCGTAAATGGGGCATCTACATTGAATTGCCACGGGCCGTAGTACTGGCCTCGGCCCAGCAACTGCAAGATGAGCTGGCCAGTGAGGCCAATAGCAGCGTGGTCTCGCAGCTGTCGATCGGAGTGCTGATCTCGCTGGTTGCCCTGAGTTTTATCTGGTTGATGGCGCGCCAGATTGTGGCGCCCATCCGCGCTGTAGTTGCCCGCCTCAAGGATATCGCCAGCGGCGAGGGGGATTTGACCCAGCGTATCGAGATCCAGCGGCAAGACGAGATCGGCGAGCTGGCCAAGTGGTTCAACAGCTTCCTCAACAAGTTGCAATCCACCATCAGTCAGGTGATTGATACCGTCTCCGGTACGCGCAACAGTGCCGAGCGAGCCGCGCAGGTGGCCGAGCGCACCAGCAGCGGCATGCAGGCCCAGTATCAGGAGATCGATCTGGTGGCGACGGCATTTGAAGAGCTGAGCGCCACGGCGTTGCAGGTCTCCGGTAATGCCGGCTCGGCGGTGGCAGCCGCCAACACCACTGATGCCGCGGCGCAAGAGGGCAAATATGTCGTTGCCGACACCCAGGAGGCGATGCGCAAGCTGATGACCATCATTAACGATGCCCAGCCGGTGGTGGAGCGACTCTCCGCCAACAGCGACAACATCAACGATATTCTCACCGTGATTCAGGGAATTGCCGAGCAGACCAACTTACTGGCGCTGAATGCGGCTATTGAAGCGGCGCGGGCCGGTGAGCAGGGCCGTGGCTTTGCCGTGGTGGCCGATGAGGTGCGCAATCTGGCCGGTCGCACCCAGAATGCCATCGTCGAGATCCAGACTCTGATCAGCCAACTGCAATCCGGTACCGGCGCCGTGGTCAAGGCGATCCGAGATGGTCATGGTCAGGCTGACGAGACGCTCGCCAAGGTGGATCTCTCGGTGCAGGTGCTGGAGCAGATTATCCAGTCGGTCTCCACCATCCATCAGATGAACGAGCAGATTGCCCGGGCGGCGCAGGAGCAGAGCCGGGTGGCGGACGAGATCAACCGCAACGTCAGCAACATTCGCGATGTGAGCCACACCATTCGGGCCGAGGCGGCGACCTCCGCCGAAAATGGTCGCGAGCTCTCTGCGCTGGCGGATAAACAGCAGCAGCTGGTGGGGCAGTTCAAGGTATAGAAGGGATGAAAAAAGGCGCCATCCAGCTGGAGGCGCCAAACACATTCAGATGACAGACTGGGTCAAACCGGTGAGATTTGAGCCCCTCTTCCCGCAGAGGAAGAAACACAACACCACAATCACAGTCGAAAGGCTCACTAAAAACACATGTAAACCAACACGTAGTAGAAAATGTGAGCCATATGACGACTGATTGCTGGGCGAATTATGTTTATTCACTGGTCGACCCGCAACCGACAAATTATAATGCGCCCCATTAGAAAAACTCATCGTCGGCTGGTGTCATGTCTCGTCGTTTACCCCCGCTCAATGCCCTCAAGGCGTTTGAAGCAGCGGCTCGTCACTTAAGCTTTACCCGCGCAGCAGAAGAGTTGTTTGTGACTCAGGCTGCCATCAGTCACCAGATCAAGGCGCTGGAGGAGTATCTTGGCATCAAGTTGTTCCGCCGCAAAAACCGCTCCTTGTTGTTGACCGAAGAGGGGCAGGGCTATTTTCTGGATATCAAGGACATCTTTGCCTCCATCTCGGAAGCGACCGACAAGCTGCTGGCCCGCAGTGCCAAGGGGGCGTTGACTGTCAGTTTGCAGCCGAGTTTCGCCATCCAGTGGTTGGTGCCGCGGCTGGTGAAGTTCAGCGAGCGCCATCCCGATATCGACGTGCGGATCAAGGCGGTCGACCTAGATGAAGGCTCCCTCACCGACGATGTTGATGTGGCTATCTACTACGGGCGCGGCAACTGGCCGGGTCTGCGCTCGGACAAGCTCCATACCGAATACCTGATCCCGGTCTGCTCCCCCTTGCTGCTGACCGGGCCCAAACCGCTGCGTACGCCGCAAGATTTGACTCTTCATACCCTGCTGCACGATACCTCCCGCCGCGACTGGAAGGCCTGGTTCCGCCAGCTCGACATCGATGCACCCAACGTCAATCAGGGGCCCATCTTCAGCCACTCCACCATGGTGATCCAGGCGGCGATCCACGGCCAGGGGGTGGCGCTTGGCCACAGCGTGCTGGCACAACCCGAGATTGAGGCCGGCCGCCTTATCTGCCCATTCGAGCAGGTGCTGGTGAGCAAAAATGCTTTCTATCTGGTGTGTCAGGAGCAACAGTCGGATCAGGGCAAGATCGTTGCCTTCCGCGACTGGATGCTGGAGCTGGTGGAGCAGGAAGAGGCGCGTCGCAGGGCAAGGCTCGCCGATGCCTGATGTAATCCGCGAGGGGGCAATTGATGCCCCCGTTCGCATTTTGCTGGCCCACGGGGCAGGCGCGGGGATGGATCATGCCTTTCTTACCGAGTTGTCACGTCTGCTGGCTGGCCCCGACATCGAAGTGGTGCGCTTCAACTTTCCCTACATGACAAAGCGTGCACAGGATGGCAAGCGCCGCCCGCCGGACAGAGCACCTGTGCTGCTAGCCCATTGGCGCGACATGATCCGCGAGTTTGCCCATCCACGGCTGTTTCTGGCGGGCAAGTCGATGGGCGGGCGGATGGCGGCGGAACTGTACAGCGAAGGCGAGGGTGAGATGAATGCTGCAGGATTGCTCATTCTCGGGTATCCTTTCCACCCTCCGGCCAAGCCCGACAGCTGGCGAGGCGAGGTACTCAAGCATATTGCAGTACCAACCCTGCTGTTGCAGGGGGAGCGCGATACCTTCGGTAGTCGCGCCGAACTGGCCGATTTCCCCTTCTCACCCGCCGTATCGGTCCATTGGTTGACCGATGGTGATCATGGTTTCAAACCGCGTAAAGCCAGTGGCGTGAGTGAGCAGGATAATATGCAGCATGCAGCGGCGGCCATCAGCCATTTTGTGGCCCGGCATGGATAGCACGAGAGGGTTGGCTTTATTGCCAGCCGCGATGAGAGAGGGAGAGTGAGGATGCAGATCCATCGACATTGGCTGATACTGGCCGGTCTCTTCGGGTTGACGGCCACCATGCTGGGGGCTTATGGCGCCCATGGATTGGCGGCGACCGGCATTACGCCCGAGCGTCTGGCGGCATTCAATACCGCCGTGCAATATCAGTTTTTTCACACATTGGCCCTGCTGGTTCTGGGCTGGTGTGGTGTGCGCAGCAGGGTGATCCACCTGGCTGGCACCGCTTTTGTGCTGGGGATCATCGGATTTTCCGGCAGTATTTACGCCATGGTGCTGCTTGGCAGCAAGGGACTGGGATTGATTACCCCGGCCGGTGGCCTCTGTTTTATGTTGGGATGGACGGCCCTGATCTGGGCTGGCTGTCGTCTTGGAGGAAAAAATGAATAATCTGCTGCTTTATTGCCGCCCCGGTTTTGAGAAAGAGGCGGCTGCAGAGATCACCGAGCGTGCCGGTAACATGCAGTGCTACGGTTTCGCCCGGGTCAAGGACGACAGCGGTTATGTGATCTTCGAACTGTATGACGAGGAGCAGGCGGACCTGCTGGCTCGCAAGCTGCCATTCCGGGAGCTCATCTTCATCCGTCAGATGCTGGTGGTCACCCATGAGCTGAAGGATCTGGATGTCGCGGACAGGATCTCCCCGATCCTTGAGGCGGTGAGTGACTACACCATTTGCGGCGATCTGCGGGTCGAAACCGCGGATACCAACGAAGCGAAAGAGCTGTCGGCCTTCTGCCGCAAGTTCACCGTGCCGCTTCGTCAGGCGCTGCGCAGCAACGAGATCCTGACCAAGAAGGAGACGCCAAACCGTCCGGTGTTCCACGCCTTCTTCATGGCCAATGATCACGTGTTGCTGGGTTACTCCTACTCGTTCAACAACTCCGGATTCCACATGGGGATCCCGCGCCTGCGCTTCCCGGCCGATGCACCGAGCCGCTCCAGCCTCAAGCTGGAGGAGGCGTTTTACGTGTTCGTGCCGCGGGAAGAGTGGGATGTGCGTCTCTGTTCAGGCATGAAGGCGGTGGATCTGGGCGCCTGCCCGGGTGGCTGGACCTATCAGTTGGTGCGCCGTGGCATGATGGTGACGGCGGTCGACAACGGTATGATGGCCCAATCCCTGATGGATACCGGTCAGGTCAAGCATATCCGGGATGACGGTTTCGTCTGGCGTCCGAGCAAGAAGAACACCTACTGGCTGGTGTGCGACATGGTCGATAAACCGGCGCGGGTCGTTCACATGATTGCGGACTGGTTCCGTGAGGGTGACTGCCAGGAGGCGATGTTCAACCTCAAGCTGCCGATGAAGAAGCGTTATGCCGAGTCGGTACACAATATCGAGGTGCTGCGCGAGATGCTCAAGGAGATCGACAACGCGTTCGTGATCCAGGCCAAGCAGCTCTATCACGATCGGGAAGAGATCACCGTGCATGTTTACAACAAGTACTGGGTCTCCAAACTCGAGCCCAAGGCGTGATGTAGCAGTTCTGCCCGTACGATAAATACCAAGGCCGACAGGGAAATCTGTCGGCCTTTTGCTATTCGGCTGCCGGAAAATATCAGAAACGGTAATCGAGGCGCAGGGAGGATTCGTCGTCGGTCACCTTGATCTCTATCTGCAGCGGGATGGTTTTGTCGACCGGATTGAATTGCATCTTTATCCCGTCTCCTCTCAGCCTGAGGGCGGTGTTCATTCCGCCAGCCTTGAACTTGACCTTGGGTCTGAAGCGTTCAACCGACAGACTGACGCTCTTTTCCGGGGTCAGATTGAGCTGCGGGTAGGAGGTGATCTTTTGATTGCCAAAGTTGTCGGTGGAGACTTCAATACCAAACGACAGGGGTTTGGGTGCCTTGAGCAGGTCGTTGGTATTCAGGCTCGAGCGCCATACCTCGGTGGCAGTCCGTTTTTCCTGCTGCGGCAGTTTGGCGGTTTGGGTCTGTTGATCCTGCTCGAAAGCACTGGCAGTGCCACACACCAGCAGTAGACCCGAAACCAGATAGCACCCGTATCCCTTCATGAAAAACTCTCCCTGTTCTTCTTCTCTATTGAACATAGTTGCTGTTCGGGGAGTGGCAAAGGATTCGGAAACATAAAAAAGGGAGCCGAAGCTCCCTTTTAAAATCAATGGATTAACTCACAGGCGATCGATGATGGCCTGGGTGAATTCGCTGGTGGAAGCCGTGCCGCCCAGATCGCGGGTGACCCGATCACCGGATTCGATGGTAGCTCGCACCGCCTCGCGGATCCGCTCTGCTTTATCCTGCATGCCGAGGTACTCCAGCATCTGGATGGAGGCGAGGATCACCGAGGTCGGGTTGGCAATGTTCTTGCCTGCGATGTCGGGGGCAGAGCCGTGGACCGCTTCGAAGATGGCCGCGCCATCGCCGATGTTGGCGCCGGGTGCCATGCCAAGGCCGCCGACCAGACCGGCGCAAAGATCCGAGAGGATGTCGCCGAACAGGTTGGTGGTGACCATGACATCGAAACGCTCCGGGTACATCACCAGATTCATGCAGGCGGCATCGACGATCATCTCTTCGCTCTGGATATCCGGGTAGTGGCTGGCGATTTCACGTGCTACTTCGAGGAACAGGCCGGAGGTTGACTTGAGGATGTTCGCCTTGTGGATGATGGTGACCTTCTTGCGCCCTTCCTGACGGGCCAGCTCGAAGGCAAACTTGACGATGCGCTCGGCCCCTTCGCGGGTGATAATGCTCATCGCCTCGGCACTCTTGTTGTCATCGCTGCGCTTCTGACCTGCACCCGAGTACATCCCTTCGGTGTTTTCACGCACCGTGATGATGTCGATGTTGTCGTAACGGCTTCTGGTGCCCTTGAAGGAGATGACCGGGCGCACGTTGGCGTAGAGGTTGAATTTCTTGCGCAGGGAGACGTTGATGGAGGTAAAACCGCCGCCGACCGGGGTGGTCAATGGCCCTTTCAGGCTCACCTTGTTCTTCTCAATCAGATCCAGGGTAGCCTGGGGCAGCAGCTCGCCATGCTTCTCGAGGGCAACCAGACCCGCATCAGCGTATTCGTACTCAAAGTCACAGCCCGCATGGGTCAGGATCTGGATGGCTGATTCAATGATGCTGGGGCCGATGCCGTCGCCGGGGATCACGGTAATTTTTCTTTTGGACATGAGAGGGTTCCACTTCCAGGGTATAGGGGAGGATGGGGCTGCTTTATAGCATTTACTCAGCAAACCAACCACATTCCTTTACATTCTACTCACTTTTATCAACAGCGAGGGTGAGTCTCGTCATGGTTCACGCCCTTGCCTGCATTTTTGTTCGGCACTTTAGTCTGGCTGGGGCGGGTAGCGGATGTCCCGCAGGTTGAATCCCAGCGGAATATCCCGCTGCAAGTGCACCAGCCGCTGGGCCAGCAGGGCTTCATCCTTATGTTGGCGCAGCTTGAGCAGTGGCTTGGCGGCGTCCTCTTGCTGACAGGCTTCGAGCATGGCTGCCAGATTGCTATATTGCTGCAACAGTTGGGTGGCGGTCTTGGGGCCGATCCCCGGAACCCCCTTGATATTGGAACCGCTGATACCGGTCAGGGCCCAGAAGTCGACCAGCTGAGCAGGGGCTACCCCATATTGCTGCTGGACGAAGGCGGCATCCAGCCAGCGCTTGTTGAAGTAGTCGCGCACCCGGATCTGCGGGCAGAGCAGTTGGCAGAACCCCTTGTCGGTGGAGATGATGGTCGCCTGATGGCCATGGCTGGCGATGCCGCTGGCGAGGGTGGCGATAAGGTCATCCGCTTCATCGGTCTCGGAGAGCAGGGCATCGACACCGCACTCCCAGAAGGCATCCTGCAGGGTCGCCAGCCCTTCACGCAGTTCGGGGGGCATGGGGGTTCGCCCCTCCTTGTAGGCCGGATAGACCTCTTTGCGCCAGCTATGCACCTCGCCATCAAACACGGCAATGACATGGGTCGGCTCGCTATTGGCCAGCAGCTTGCGGCAGGTATTGATAAGGTTGGCGCGGGTTGCAACCAGCGCCTGGGCTGGGGTCAGTGCCTGCTGGGCCTGTACCGCGTGCAGACGGCGAATGAGGTTGAGGGCATCGATGATGAGCAGGTGTGGCCGGATAGTTGACATGGGGCACTCTTGGCGGTCGGGACGCCCCATTGTAACAAACCGCTCGCCTTATGGGGGATTGATGGCGGTCGGGAAGGCATTGAGCCAATAAAGAGGGGCGCCGATGCGCCCCTCTGTCGATGATGTATCTGTATCCTAGCGGACGATTTCGTAGCAGGGCACATACTGGCTGCCCGGTAGCTTCATCCGCTGCTGCTTGACGAAGCTCTCCAGCAGTTTGTCCATCAGGTGCATCAACTCCTTGTCTCCGTGCAGCTTGAAGGGGCCCTTCTTCTCGATGGCGCGAATGCCCCCTTCCTTGACGTTGCCAGCGACGATGCCGGAGAAAGCACGACGCAGGTTGGCGGCCAGCAACTGGGGCGGCTGGTTGCGGTGCAGATCCAGACTGGCCATGCTGGCGTGATCCGGTTCGAAGGGGAGCTGGAACTCCGGCTCAATCTTGAGGGACCAGTTGAAAGAGTAGGCATCACCGACCGATTTGCGGTATTCGCGAATTTTCGGCATCGCCTCTTTCATCACTCGGGCTACTTCAGGCGCATCGCCAACGATGATCCGGTAGAGCTTGGTCGCCGGTTCACCGAGGGTCGCCTTGATGAAGTCGTCGATGGCACGGAAGTAGTCGGCACTCTCTTTCGGGCCGGTCAGGATGATGGGCATGGGTTGTCGTTCGTTGGCCGGATGCATCATGATGCCGAGCAGATAGAGCAGCTCTTCGGCGGTGCCGACCCCGCCCGGGAAGATGATGATACCATGGCCCAGACGCACGAATGCTTCCAGCCGTTTCTCGATATCCGGCAGGATCACCAGCTCGTTGACGATGGGGTTGGGCGGCTCGGCCGCAATGATGGAGGGCTCTGTGAGGCCGATGTAGCGCCCGTTGCGCACCCGCTGTTTGGCATGGCCGACGGCGGCCCCCTTCATCGGGCCCTCCATGGCTCCCGGGCCGCAACCGGTACAGATGTTCAGCTCACGCAAGCCCAGCTCGCTGCCCACTGCGCGGGTGTACTGGTACTCGATCTCGTTGATGGAGTGGCCACCCCAGCAGACGATCAGGTTGGGATCGGCGCCAGGCAGGATCACCTTGGCGTTGCGCAGGATGGCGAACACCACGTTGGAGATATGAGTCGAATTGGTGAGGTTGACCAGCCGGTTCGATTCAAGCTGGTTGGAGACATAGAGAATGTCGCGCAGCACCGAGAAGAGGTGCTCCTGAATGCCGCGAATGATCTCGCCATCCACAAAGGCGTGCTCGGGGGCATTGAACAGTTCCAGCTTGACCCCGCGCTCGCGCCGGATCACATGAATATCGAACGATTTGAAGCGCTCCAGGATCTCCTTGGAGCTGTCGGTATGGCTACCGGAATTGAGCACTGCCAGCGAGCAGTTGCGAAACAGTTGATAGATATCGCTGGAGGCAGTCTGCTTGAGGCGATCCACCTCGAGCTGTGACAGCAAATCCATGCTGCCAACGGGATTGATGTGCGTAATCATAGGTTCCCCTTTACTCACTTGTTATCGTTGTGTTTTTCCCTGGGGAGAAAAGGGGATGCTATGTTGCATCCCCTGAGATCGATAGTAGTGGTAACAGAGGGTGGAGGGAAATAGGGCGATGACTGTTCGCTGTTTTTTTAGCCGCTTGTCAGGCCAGTGTCACTTGATCCCGACCGGTGTGCTTGGAGTGGTAGAGCGCCTTGTCCGCCCGCTCGAACACATCTGATGGGTTGTCCCCATCCTTGAACAGGGTTGCACCGATGGATATGGTGATCTCCACCTTGGCATCGCGAAAACGGAACGGGATGCTCTTGATGGTCTGGCGCAGGGTCTCCAGCGGCTTCTGGAACTTGTCCGGGTTGATGTTGGGCAGCAACACCACGAACTCTTCTCCACCAAAACGGGCGATGAAATCAGTGTCACGCAGCGCACTCTGCAGCGCCTTGGCGACCACTTTCAACGCCTTGTCACCCGCCATATGGCCGTAGTTGTCATTGATGTTCTTGAAGTGATCGATGTCGATGATCGCCATGCAGAGCGGAGTGCGGTAACGAAGCCAACGTTTGTATTCCTGCTCCAGCCGTTCATCGAGGGCGGCCCGGTTGTGTACCTGGGTCAGGCTGTCGAGGAACAGCTTGTGTTTTTGAATGGTCAGCCGTTTCTTGTACTCGGCGGTCTCCTCCTTCATCAAGCGCAGCTTGGACTCCATGGTGGAGAGGCGGGTGAGCAGGTGACGCTCCCGCGCCGCCGTGCTGTCACGCTCTTGCAGCAGCAGGTTGATGGCGCCCATATGGCCGGAGATGGCGCGCTTGAGCGCATCGATGGAGTTATGGCTGGCCAGGGAGTGATCGATTGCCTGCAATTCGTTGACCAGCGCCTCGCGGGTCTCGCGGGTTTCGTTTTGCAGCGCACGCCCCTCATCGAGGGATTCGGTAAACCCGACATGTACCGCGGACAGGCTCTCGTTGAGGGAGCTGAGGAAGGCGCGGGAGGCTTTGCGCTCCTCACGGGTGCCTTCGATGATGAGCTCGATCACCTGCAGGCAGGTTTCCGCCAGCAGGGCAGGGTTGATCCCGATCAGCAGCTGACGGCGAATATCGCTCAGGCTCTCGCCGATGGCGCCGGCAAAGTCGAGTTCGGTGATAAGCCGCTGGAGCTCATCGGCGATGCGAGCGTGATCCTTTAGATCAAATGGGTCGACATCTGGCTGGCAATCGTTGCTGGCAGTATCGCTTTCTTGTTGAGTTGCACCTGAAGGTGCCAACAGGGGCTGACTTGGCAGCAGCTGGATCTTGATCGCCTGCTGGTAGAACTCCAGCAGCTTGATCACCTTCTTCTGGTGATCGGCAATGCCGTAACCGGCGGGACTTGCCAGAAATTCCTTGAGGGACTTGCGGGTCTCTTCCGGGAAGCCCTTGATGGTTTTCAGCTGTTTGGAACCAAGATCGATGGCAGTTTGGGTCAGGGTGATCGACTCTTCCAGCGCATTGCTGTGCTGCTGCAGCAGTTTTTCAATGGCCAGCAGATCCTCGTCTAGCGCGGTAAATGCGGGATTATTATCCAGTTTCTGCTTGAGCTTGGCGAAGCGATTGTCCAGCTCGCGGTCGAAGCCACGGCAGGAGAGCATCAACTTGTTGATAAACTGGATACCACGGGCACGCTCTGCATCGGAAAACGACAGTACGCCGTCGAGTTCCAGCTGTTTTTGCTGAAGGGATTCCCTGAGTCTTGCCAATTGTCCTGCTACGGCAGCGATGTCATTCATTATCAGGTCGCCCTGTTGTCATTATTGTTTTTGGTGTTGGATAGCAACAGTGGTCGAACTTGGTTTCGATCCTCGCCTGTTATCTACATTGTTTCCTGGTGGTTATCGGCTGCCGGCTTCCTTGCAAGGCTGGGCCAATTAACCCATTGCTTTTCATGAGAAGAATTGACTTTTACCAGTCCCTTGTCAATTGCCATCAGGCCACATTGCCACACATCTCCATTAAAAAATGCCGCTTGTTGGCAATCGATCGCAGCCAGCTCCAACCAGGCGTTTTGCTGGCATTTTTCACTGAGCTGAATGGCTCCCGACAGGGCGAGATAGCAGAGGTCAAACAGGCCATTGTGATCGAGCGCGGTCGCCGCTTTCGGCAGGAAGGGGTGACTGACAATCCCGAGGCTGATCCGGCGATCCAGCGGATAGTTGCAAGGGAAGGCGGCGATGGCGGTCAGCAGGTCTCCCGCCAGTTGATGCAGGTTGGTCACATGGCGCTGTGGCACCACATAGAGCATGTGTCCTTCACGCAAGTCATAGATACGGCCATCTTGCGGGGTCAGGGTGTCCATATAGGCACCAAAGGCCTGCTCGATTTCTCTGCTGGCCTGATAGCCGTGGCGCTCCAGCGTGTTGACCAGGAAAGGTACCCGGAACAGCAGATAGTGAAGCTTGTCATCGAACTCGCTGGAGGGCTGCTCGCTGAGGTACCAGCGATCCGATTTCAGCTGGCGCTTTGCCATCTCCCGCGGCCAGCGGTTCATCAGCCGCTGCCAGTTGGCCAGCCCCGAGCGTGGCTCGATCAGCAGGGCCTCATTGGTCCGTTTCAGTTGCAGGCGGGCAGTACGCAGCTTGAGCCAGAGGGTGAAGAAGAGGTAGATAAAAAGCGCCAGCAGCAGGCTGGTGGTGATGCTCGACCAGAGATAGCGCTCCTGCTGATGCTGGCTGTTGTTAAGTCGCTGCTCCAGCTCCTTGATATGTTGCACCCGCTCGACCTGGACATAGTTGTTGCGGATCGCCGCCTGCTCCATAGCTTGCTCCTGCTGGCGCACCTCCTCGCCAAGACGGTGGAAGCGCTTGTAGCTGTCGAGTGCCTGACGCAGATACCCCTTCTGCTCATAGGCAAGCGACAACAGGCGGAATACCTCGTACTGACGGCGAGTATCGCCGAGCTGATTGGCCAGCGCGCGGGCGTTCTCCAACTGCAGGATGGCGATGGCGGCCTCCTGTTTCTTCAGATAGAGCTCGCCGAGCAGCAGCAGAGTATCGATCAGCGGCTCTTTGGCATCGCTCAGCTCATGGGACTGACGAGCCGCATTGAGGTAGTTGCTGGCCAGCGAGAGGTTGCCGCTTTGCAGGTAGGTCTTGCCGATTTCGTATTTGAGCAGGGAGGCTTGCGGTCGGTTGCTCCCCTCATCGAGCAGATCCAGCGCATTGAAGAAGTAGACCAGCGCCATATTGAGGTCGCCCTGCTCGCGGTTGAGTCGCGCCAGCACCATGAGGGAGTCGCACAGCAGGGAAGGGTTGCCGATGGAGTGGAAGTAGTTGGCCGCCTCATTGGCATACTGCAGCGCTTTCTGTGGCTCCTGCTCCTGCTGGTAGAGTTTGACTATCTGGTTCGACAGCAGGCCGAGAAAGAGCGGGTCATTGAGACTTTTGGCCTGTTGCTGGGCATCGATATATTCCCCCAGCGCCAGCTGTGGCTGCTGCAGCGCACGATAAAGGTCGCCGCTGATGGCGCTGACCCAGGCACTGGCGAGGGGATTGGGGGTCTTGGCGGCCCAGATCCGCGCATCTGCCAAGTGGGCCTTGGCATCATCGAAGTGCTGGTTCTCGATGTCGTAGCTGGTGCGTTGCAGGCGGCCATAAATCTGGAGCTGGCTCTGCTTGAGCGTGGGGACGGTCAACTGTTCGTCCAGTTGATCCATCAGGGCGCGGCTGGTGCTCTGGTTATCCGGTTTGAGGGCCTGGCTGCGGATCTTGAGATAGAGGCCGTGAGCCTTGAGTTCCGGTTGCTGCTCTTTGTCTGCCAGCGCCATCGCCTTGTCGAGCGCTTGCTGGGTGGCCTGATATTGGCCCAGTTGCAGCAGACACTCCCCTTTGAGCAGGTGGGCGCCTATGGTCTGGGCCGCCGTGCTGTAACTCAGGATGGGCTCGCGATAACCGAACTCCTGGCGATTGCTGATGATTTGCTGGGGATTATTGGCTGTGCGCGTCAGGAAGGCGGTGGTGATCTGGACGCATCTGGCAGGATCGGTCAGTACCATCGATTGCGCTTGTTGCAGATCGATAGAGAGTTGCTCCTTGTCCAGATCCAGATTCGGAGCTGACAGGGAGGACATCATCATGGCCAGAAAAAACAGTTGATTCATTGGATTAAGGACGGCGCAGAGGTGTTGGCATGTTATCCAAGCCCCCCCCTGCGAGTCCAGCGTTTACTGTGGTTTGCTGGTGGCCGGCAAGTGGGTTTCGTCTGGATTTTATTATCCAGCACCCTTATCCCAGCTGCGTAAAGCATCGATTGAAACCTTTTTGCCCGTCATGGAGGGCAGTGCGACTGCCCTCTCTGTCGCAACTCGACTTTATTGGCGGATCAGACGCAGGTTGGCGGGCACCGCTTCGAAATCGGAGCGGAACGGGTTGATGTCGAGGCCGCCACGGCGGGTATAGCGGGCATAGACGGTCAACTGCTCAGGCTGGCAATAGTGTTTGAGGTCGATAAAGATCCGCTCGATGCACTGCTCGTGGAACTCGTTGTGCTGGCGAAACGAGATGAGATAGCGCAGCAGCTTCTCCCGATCGAGTTTCGGCCCCTTGTAGCGGATCACCACGGAGCCCCAGTCCGGCTGGCTGGTCACCAGACAGTTGGATTTGAGCAGGTGGCTGTGCAGGGTCTCTTCTACCTGTTCGCTACCGGCCGCCCCTTGCAGCAGGGACGCATCAAACTCGTAATTGTCCACCTCGATATCCTGCTCATCGATGCACTCGCCGGGCAGCTGGGCAATCTGGTGCGGCGCCTTGTCGAGGGGGAACAGGGTCACCTTGACGGTCTCGCCCGCACAGGCACTCAGATCCTTGGTCAGCATGGCGGCGACTGCCTCGATAGAGTCGCAACGGGTCTGGTTGAAGGAGTTGAGGTAGAGCTTGAAGGATTTGGATTCGATCAGGTTCGCACTGGTGGCAGGAATGGTCACTTCACCCACCGCCACCATAGGCTTGCCCTTGGCATTGAGCCAGGAGAGCTCATAGAGGGTCCAGACATCGCAACCGCTAAAGGGCAGGTCATCGCCCAGCTGGAGATCATCCCGGTTCAGGCTACGTGGAACCGGCTGCAGCAGGGAGGGGGTGTACTGGTTGATGTAATCGGATTGCTGGCCCAGGCTCAGGCCGGTCAGGGCGCTGGCCCCGGCGTATCTATCTTGTTTGCTCACAGGGTTGCTCACGTAATCTGCTCATGATGAGTGGAATGAAACGGGCCATTGCAGGGCCGGATGGTTGCAGCCGTTTGGCTTGGGCGTCGGCCTCTCTGTATCCCGGGTTCTGTTTCTCGGGTCGCAAGGTCGGCTGGCAACCTTGTCTGTTACCGGGTTTGGTGGTGCAATAGCGGACTTTGCCAGCAATTGTGGGGATTTTCGATGTCGGATCAAGTTTTGTCTGCCCTGGAGCACTTTTTTGCCCGCTGGCAACAGGATGGCGAGGCCAGACGAGGCCTGCCCCTGTGCGAGTGGGAGGCGGACTGGCGTTCCCCCTGCCAGCTTGGTGAGCCCGCCGATGGTCGGGTGGCCTGGCGCCCTCACCAGCGCCCCGAACCCGCCGATTTTACAGCCATGGCCGATGCCCTTGAGCTGACGATTCATCCCGGCGCCATTGCCCTGTTCGGACACTGGTTCAGCCGCCCTGTGCCCTGCCTTTTCAAGGGGCTGCGCCTTGAACTGATCTTGCCGTGGAACGACGCGGATCTCGACCTGCTCAGGGAGAACCTCATCGGCCACTTGCTGATGCTGCGCAAGCTAAAACGAACCCCCTCCATCTTTATTGCCACCACCCGCAACGAGATGACGCTCATCTCGCTGGATAACGAGAGTGGTCAGGTGTGGCTGGAGTGGCTCGATTCTGGCCGCCGTCTGACGCTGGCTCCCTCCTTACCGGCGTTTCTGGAGCGGCTGGAGACGTTGCCGCAATAGCACCTGTTCGAGCCATGGTTACCCATCGGAACGAAAAGAGCCTTGCCATGCGGCAAGGCTCTTTTTTATGGCATCGCGTACAGGGAACGCGCTTAATCCTTGAAATCCCAGGAGAGGTTGGAGACCAAGCGACAGCTGTCGCACTTGAAGTCGAAGATCTCGTGCAGCGGCTCTGCCAGCGCCCACTCACCGCCACAGCTGGGGCAGGGGCGCGCCTTCTCCTCGGCAGCGCTCAGCCCGCCCACCCGGTAGAGGTAGTAGTAGGTGGGGATGCCGCTCAGCACTTCCAGCCGTTTGGCCAGATCGCTGCCGCGCCGGTAGAGGCGGCTGCCCACTTCGCCGATTTCGTGCAGCGCCGCATGTTCGGCGATGGAGCCGTTCATCTGTAACTGATCACACGCCTCCCAATCCTCCTGCCACTTGATGATCTGTTTCTGATCGCCGTTGGCGACCGCGGGCAGTTGGTAGAGCGGAATGGGGGCGAAGTGGTCGCCACAGCGCAGCGGCGAGCAGGTGTGCAGGAAGCTGGTGTAGAGCAGCATCCAGCTCGGCCGCTCGCCCTGCTGGCCGCAAGGATCTGTGCTGTCGGAGAGCAGATCCGCCCCCTGCAGTTGGAGTTTCGGCGCCAGCAGCCCGGCCTGATTGAGCTGCTGTTCGGCCAGTTTGACCTGCTCGCTCTGGTTGTCGGGGTGCAGGCTATCCTGCTCCGGGCAAACCACCCGACTGACGAAATAACCGTCGTGCATGCTGGTGGGGAACTCCCGCCCGAGGATCTGGCCCTGATAACGCAGCATGTCGAGGTAGTTGACGATGGCCCGCTCGGCGTCGCCAAGGGAGGTATCGCGGTAACACTCAAAGCAGAGTTCGACGATATACATGGTTCAGCCTTGCCCCTGCTGGAGGAGCATGTCGGTCAGGCGATCTACCTTCTGTTCGATGCGCGCGAGCTGTTCGGCGAGTTGCTGCAGGGTGAGCTCCGGCGCTTGCTGAGGGGCTGCCTCTTGCTGGATCTCGCTCTCGGCGGTCGCGATGGGCTGCTGCTTCCACTGGCTCAGCACTTTCAGTAGCTCGGCCATCGGCACGGGCTGGGTGAGGCGGGCCTTGATCATGGCGGTGGTGGGCGTCAGGCCCTTGGCGGCCAGCTCGTTGGCAATTCGGATGATCTCGTGGGCGGACATAAGCATGCTCTGGGTGAGAAGGAGGGATCGATATCGGGGCGGGATCTTAACCAAAGCCGGCAGGGGAGGAAAGGGGCGGGCGGCTTAGCGGGGCTGGCGCAGCATCACATCTAGCTGGTCGATCGCCTCGCACCAGTCGGAGTCGTTCCACAGGGCGTCGCGCAGAAAGCTGGCCTGGGCGGCGTTCCAGAAACTGGCCTCCGGCAGCAGGGTCTCATTGTCGAGGTGATGGTCGTGCACAAAGCGGTGCAGGCTCAGCTCGTCGTTGGCCATCCCGAGCTGGGCAAACAGGGCTGGCAGATCGTGGACAAGGGGTTCCATCTCGTCTCTCCCTTTGTTTAATCCCTGAGATTATAGACAGGCACAGCCATCGGGCGCAGAGACGAGATTGGAGATCAGGCTGAGGGGATGCGATGGGGTGGCAGATCAACGCCTACGATGTGCAGCCCCTGCATCTTGAGGGTGCCCTGATAGTGGCTCTCGCCATCGCTGGAGAATTCAAACTGATAGTGAGTCAGCAGCCGCAGGGGATTATGTGCCAGCTCCCGCCGATGGCGAGCCAGTGACAGCAGTTGCAGATCATGGTGCTGGCAGTAGCGGCGCATGTATTGCCAGGCCACTTCTGCCTGTTGGCGTTGCAGCCAGAACAGGCCGGCTACGGCAATCAGCAACAAAATTCCGAGCATCTCTCCCATAGGCGGGCTTCCTTATCGTGATGTCGATAATCGGGAGTCCTGCTCGGCACTCCCGATCTCCTTTTCTATTTCCCGCCGTGTTGCCTCGTGGCGTGAGGGGGAGGCGAGGGATCAGGCCGAGGCAAACAGACGGCCGATGGCCTTGCCCAGCGCATCGCTGCGGTCGGGGTCGCGCAGTCTGGCCAGCATATCATTGCGCAGGGCCGGTAAAGTGACCAACTCGGCAAAAACCTGATTGAAGAACTGGGTTGGTTGCAGTGCCAGTTGTTCCAGATAGTGGCTGAGCAGATTGGCATCTTTCAGATCGGGCCAGAGCCGGCCGGCGATGGCGAGCAGCAGCGCAGGGCTCGGCTGGGTTTGCAGCAGGGTCAGCAGCTTGTTGGTGCGCAGCGTGCTGCCAGGGCAGGAGGCCATCGCGCGGCAGAGGTAGGCCAGAGTCTCCGGGTTGGGGGCGGCGCACTCCTGCTCTTTGCCGATCCGCTCGAGCAGGGCGCCTTGTACTGCTGGCGGCAGCGGGGCGTTTTCAAGGCTCTGGCAGAGGGCGTAGAGCGGCTCTTGCGGCAGTTTGGGCAGCGCCTTGCAGATCAGCGCCAGATTGCGCTCATCATGGAGTCGCTCGGCCAGATCGGCAAAGCCCTGCAGCCCCAGCGTTTGCCAACCGGTGTCGTTGGGGGCGGCCAGATAGTGGCAGAGGGCATCGTAATAGGCGGAAGGGGCCTGCTCCAGCTGGCGCGCCAGCTTGGCGTGCAGACTGGCCATCTTGGCCTCCGCCGGGCGGAAGGTGTAGGGATTGTCGGCCAAGCGCTGGGCTTTCTCTTCATCCAGATCGCCGGTGAGCTTGTAGCCCAGGGTCTCCACCACCTGATCCATGAACAGCTTGGGACCATTTGACATCAGCAGGCCGCGCTCATCGAGGGCGAATTTGAGGAACCAGAGGTAGTGGCGAGACTCGCTCGGCTGGAAGAAGTGCACACCGAGCCAGGCGTGCTGTTGCAGCGGCCAGGGGTAGGGCTCCTGCTGCTGTTCGATGCGCACAAAGGTATCGCTTGCCAGTGACCGCACCTGGCGGCCCATGTCAAACAGCTGGAACTGGGTGCCAGCCTGAGTCAGAAATTCGGTCAAGGTATTGATGGCAGTAGGCGTCGCAGACATGGTGAGATCCGGCTAATGGTGATGCGGGCCGATTATAAGGCCCTTGCCGAGGATAGCCAGTGGCAGCAGACGTGCGCTGCGGTAGATATCAACATGGCAGCCATGCGGGGGGAGGTGTATAGTATCGCCCTTTTTTAAAGGCGGCAGGCCGCGCTGGCTGCCGTGTATGTCGATGAGCCGGCTGAATCGCCGGTGCTGCGTGACGGAATTTTTTTGCATCCTGGCTGACCCTGTCGGGTCAGCGGATCAATCTGTGGTTATGAGGAAGAGAGCGAGATGAATCAATATTTGCTGGTAGCTGGCCTGTTGGGGGAACTCACCGCCGAGTTGCAGCGCCTCGAGCGCTGGCAAGCTGACCATCCCGGTGACGAAGCCCTGGCAAGCACCCTGCCTTTTTGTGTCGATACCCTGAGCTTTGATCAGTGGCTGCAGTTCGTGCTGATCCCGCGCATGGAGCAGCTGGTTATGTTGCAGGCGCCGTTGCCCACCAGCGTCTCCCTCTATCCCATGGCCAGCGAAGTCTACAAAGAAGATCTGGCCGAAGCAGAAGCGCTGCTGCGCCTGATCGCCCGCTTCGATCTGCTGCTTTCCGGCAAAGTGATCGAACAATGATGCCAGATCAAACCCGAGAAGAGAGTGACTTGAAGCTGACCCTGCTCTATCAGGATGAGTGGTTGGTGGCGGTCAACAAACCGTCTGGTCTGCTGGTGCACCGCAGTTGGCTCGACAAGGGTGAGACCCGTTTTGCCATGCAGATGACCCGGGATCTCATTGGTGGTCGCCATGTCTATCCGGTGCATCGTCTCGACCGACCCACCTCAGGCGTGCTGCTGTTTGCGCTCGATCCGGTGATTGCCCGCGCACTCACTGAAGCCTTTACCCAACGTCAGGTGCACAAGGAGTATCTGGCATTGGTGCGTGGCTGGGCGCCCGAGCAGGGGGTGATCGACTATCCCCTCAAGGAGCAGCTGGACAAGATTGCCGATGCCATGAGCAACCCGGATCGCCCGGCGCAGGATGCCGTCACCACCTTCCGTCGCCTGCATCAGGTCGAGCTGCCCCACGCGGTCTCCAAAAAGCACCCCACCAGTCGCTACAGTCTGGTCAGATTGTTCCCGAAGACCGGCCGCAAGCATCAGCTGCGCCGCCATATGGATCACCTGTTCCACCCCATCGTCGGGGATACCACCCACGGGGATGGTCGTCACAACCGCTTCTTTCGCGAGCACTTTGGCTGTGAACGGCTGCTGCTGGTGGCCCGCACCCTGAGCTTTACCCATCCGGTGCTCAAGGTGCCGATGCGGATCCAGGCTCCGCTCGGTCAGAATGTGCTGCGCCTGTTTGCCGAGCTGGGCTGGCCCGCCAGCGAGAGCGACTACTAAGCGCCTTATCCTCAGCCTTGAACCGGTGGCATCTGACGCCAGCTTGCTGATAGAGTTGCTCAAAAGAGTGACTCAAGCAGGGAGAGGAAAATGGCGCAGATCGATATCGTGGTAGGAACTGTCTATGGCGCAGCCATGCTGGTGGCCGAGACCTTGGCAGATGAGCTGGAACGCAAGGGGCATCACTGTTCTCTGCACGAAGAAGCACGGCTGGCGGACATCGACCCCGGCCGTTTTTTATTGCTGGTCAGTGCCACCACCGGGCAGGGGGACATTCCTCCCAATCTGCAGCCCTTTGCCAGCGAGCTGGCTGACAAGGCGCCCTGGCTCAAGGGGCTGCGGTATGCCTTGATTGCCATGGGCGACAGCAGCTATGACCATTTTTGTGGCGCGGGCCGTCGGCTGGACGGGTTGCTGCAAGAGCTGGGGGCCACGCGAGTGATGCCCCCGCTGGAGCTGGATGCCACCGTGCACGATGAACCCGAACAGGTGGCACTCAGTTGGCTGAAAAAGTGGGATATTCAGCCCTGAATATTCTCTGAAAAAGAGCCATATCAATCCCCTGATCCTTAACCGGCAGGGGATTGTTATTTGTGAACTGTCATTTCTCATATGTTCCCATAAATTATCTCTGTTGTTGTTTTATTTTTTTCTCTTTTGAGTCCTCTTTCGTGTGGAAATATGTACATAGTTCTTTCTCAATAGTTCAATCGCTGAAAGCGATTTCAATCATGTTTTTAAAGAATTGTGGAGCTAATGAGACATTTCTTGATGGCTTATATTTTTGTTGGTATCGCTTTCAAGTGGTTTTTTATTGCTTTAAATATGCCATTTTGGGTTTTATTTCTGCTTGCTTGTTGTTTTTGAGGGTTTTTTTTGTGCTTTTTGTTGTGGTTTGGCAATGAGCCTTCATTTTGTGAGTGTTGTCATATCACCCAGCTGGCATGCTCCATATAATCGCATCTGCTTGTCACTTGGATATATCTACTGGCTAAGCCTTGATTATTAGGACATCACTCATCCTCAGCGGGAAAAGGAAAATGACAATGAATGCAAAATGGCTTCCGATAGCTGCCGCAGTAAGTATGGCGCTCTCTTCCGGTGTTGTTGTTGCTGCTGACGCAGATAATGGTTGGGAAGTACATGGTTATGGTCGTCTGGGTGGTCAATGGAATGGCGATGGCGCCAGCAAAATGAACACCTTGGGGAAACAGGACTACCGTACTGTGACCTCTATGGATGAAAATGCCAACCAGGTCGAGTTGTCTGTAAAAAAGAAATTTGAAGGAAAAAATGGTGTAAAGGGTGAGTTTGTCACTCGTGCCGAATATGGTAACCAGAATGCAGGTGACACAGGCTATTTTGTTTCCTCAGAAGGCTCACTGCAGACAAAGCGTGATGATGCCCAATTTGAAATGAAAGAAGCCTATGTGGAGCTGGCTGGTTTTGATTTCCTTGATAAGGATACCAAGATCTGGGCCGGGCAACGTTATTTGAACCGTGAACAAGGGATCTTGACCAAAGAGTTCTGGAAGCAATCTTCCGGTGTCGGTGCTGGTTTCCAGAATGGTGGTTTTGGTATGGCCGTGGTATCAGCTGATGATGCAGGCCAAGTTCGTAATAGCCATGACTTCGGCAAAACCGGTGAAAACCGCACCGCTACGTCACTGAATGTTTTTTATTATGGTTTGCAAGCTCTTGGTGGCACTTTCGACTTCGATTTGAAGGGGATGAAGCAGTCCAATACCGATGCTGATGCCGCATCAAACAGAGATCCGGTGACCGGAAAATATACCATCAATGCAGATACCGGTGTTGGTGCCTCTATTGCCTATAACCGTGATTATTATGGTTTTAAAGGTTGGTCCAAAACGGCTATCGCTTATGGCGAAGGTATGGCCTCCAATCGTGGGGTTAACTTCGGCTCCTGGAACGGTGGTTTCGGTAAAGACTCCAGCGCGCTGTTCTTCACCTCTTATGGTGTTGCAGAAGTGGCTCCTCGCTTGCAGCTTGGTAGTGAGCTGACTTATTGGGCTCCACAACATGTGAGCTGGGGAGGTGATCTCGATGTTGCTCGTACCATCTTTGCATTGCAGCCATCCTACAAGATCAATGACAATCTGCGTTTGCTATTGACCGGTTCTTATGCGAACGAGAAAGTTGAAGATCAGAATGGTAAAGCGCAGTGGGGTCGCACGGATGTAAATACCCAGTTCTATGCTTTGGAAGTAGCTACAGCATTCACTGTTGATGCAGACTACTGGGGACGTCCACAGATCAAACCCTTCGTGACCTGGGTGAAATCCAGCGACGAAAATGCCTCTGGTGCGATCAGTATTGACTCCAAAGACAACGGCAAGCTGTCTACCTCGCAAGTGTTTTTCGGGGTTGAAGCTGAAGTATGGTTCTAAGCTGATTCTCAGCTAACAGTAAAAGAAGCGGCGCATGTTCATGCGTCGCTTCTTGATTTAAAGGAATAGCTATTATGAGACGTAACACGAAAGTGGCAGTGATCGTGGCTGGAGTTCTGCTGTTGGGTGGGTGTGCCAGTCATAGCTCACAGTCAATTCCGGATTCTGGATTCGCTACCTTGATGGCGTCTCCCGCATGTTGCACGGATTTTGCTCAGATGCCCCTTGATGCATTGCCAGATGATGACAGCACTCTGGAAGTAGTCTTGGATTCTTCTTCGCCTGTATTTGACTTCAATGATGGCAAATCTTACTTCAAAGCCTTTCAGCTGCCCAAGCAGCGTAGCCAAATAGATATCACGCTTAAGTCTTATTTCACTGATAGCATCATGTTGCCAAGTGTGCTTTTTTTAGACAAAAAGCTAAGGGTTATAAAAGAAGTCAATGCTGAGCAATTCCAGCTCGTTTATGGCAGCATCGGTCGTCGCATTTCCCTGGATAGCCATATTACCTTAGACCAAGCGTCATCTGGCCAGCAGGCTGAGTTTATGATTATCAAGGCGGACCCCAAAAGTCGTCAGGGTGAGACGAAGGTAATGTCTGCGGCAAGAAAATGGGCAAAGGAGACTGGCTTGGCCGAGCCGGTGGAAGCTGATCCTGTGTTCTCACATAGCATGTCTGGTAATTTAGCTCTGTCGGTGCGTTCATCTGGCCAGCTCTTGAGTTCAGGGCAGGTAATGTCATTAGGTGCAGTGCAAAACCAGTCCATCACTCCCTCACCTCAGCCTACCGTAGGCAATAGCAAAAGTGCCATTGTGTTACCAGCATCAACTTCAGCACCAGCCATGCTGAGTGAAACTGAAGCCTTCTACCAGAGCCAGATCGAAAAAGCGGTCAAGGCGGGGGATATCGACAAGGCGATGAAGCTGGTGAACGAGGCCGAGCGGGCCGGTTCAACCAAGGCAAAAAGCGTGTTTATTGATGCGGTCAAGCGCTCGCAAAAATAGAATAATACGACCATTTACTGGTCAGATATATTTATTGAGGCCTCCCTTGTTGGAGGCCTTTTTAATCGGTAGACTGTAATAAATAAAAATCACTCCGTTACATTTTGTTACAGTGAGTTGCTTTTTGATATGAGTGGCATTATTAAAATACAAAGTGAAACTGCTATTTATATGTCTTTGTAATAGAGTGAAAGTGCAGATTATTAACTTAGATTAGATGCGTTTTTTAGCCGCTAAACAAGTTGTGATCTTCCCTCCAAATTCAATATTCCCCCGCCTTCGAAAGCAGCAATTTATGACCCGCTGGGTTATATTCTGATGGTCAAAATAAACAAGCCCGACTCGAAGATATCTGAATGAATCAGTGCTTATTTCATCCAGATAGATCGTTCAGGGACGACAATCCATTCAGGAGCGCACACAATGTTCAAAAATGCTTTCTCTAATCTGCAAAAGGTTGGTAAGGCGCTGATGCTGCCAGTATCAGTCTTGCCAGTCGCAGGTATTCTGCTGGGGGTGGGTGCTGCCCACTTCAGCTGGATGCCGGAAATTGTCTCCCAGTTGATGGAGCAAGCCGGTGGTTCCGTATTTGGCCAGATGGCCCTGCTGTTCGCAGTGGGTGTTGCTCTGGGCTTTACCAATAACGACGGTGTATCCGGTCTGTCAGCCATCGTTGGCTACGGCATCATGGTCGCAACCCTGAAGGTCATGGCACCTGTGATGGGTGTTGAAACCATCGAAACCGGCGTGCTGGGTGGTATCCTGGCCGGTGGTATCGCTGCCTGGGCGTTCAACCGTTTCTACAAGATCCAGCTGCCAGAGTACCTGGGCTTCTTCGCGGGCAAACGTGCCGTACCCATCATCACCGGTTTCCTCTCCATCGGTCTGGGTGTGATCCTGTCCGTGATTTGGCCGCCAGTGGGTGGCGCCATCGGTGCCTTCTCTGACTGGGCTGCCAACCAGAACCCGGTACTGGCCTTCGGTATCTACGGCGTGGTTGAGCGCTCCCTGATCCCGTTCGGTCTGCACCACATCTGGAACGTACCGTTCTTCTATCAGGCTGGTACCTGCGTCAACGGTGCCGGTGAAACTGTTCACGGTATCATGACCTGCTTCCTGACTGCTGATGACGCGTCCCGCGCTGCCGGTAACGGCTTCGGTCAGCTGGCTGGTGGCTACCTGTTCAAAATGTTCGGTCTGCCTGCTGCTGCGTTCGCCATCGCTCACGCTGCCAAGCCGGAAAACCGCGCCAAGATCGTTGGTATCATGGCCTCTGCTGCCCTGACCTCTTTCCTGACCGGTATCACCGAGCCGATTGAATTCTCCTTCCTGTTCATCGCTCCGGTTCTGTACGCAATCCACGCTGTACTGGCTGGTCTGGCTTATGTGCTGACCAACTCTCTGGGTATCGTACACGGTCACACCTTCTCCAACGGCTTCATCGACTTCGTGGTGCAATCACCGCGTGCCGACAACATGCTGCTGCTGGTTGGTCTGGGTCTGGTTTACGCTGCTATCTACTACGTGGTATTCAGCTTCGTTATCCGTGCCATGAACCTGAAAACCCCAGGTCGTGAAGACGAGACTGCTGAAGAGGCCGTTGGCCAAGGCAAAGACGAGATGTCTGCTGCTCTGGTTGCCGCCTTCGGTGGTAAAGAGAACATCGCTTCTCTGGATGCCTGCATCACCCGTCTGCGTGTTGGCGTGAAAGATGTTGCCAAAGTTGACCAGGCTGGTCTGAAGAAACTGGGTGCTGCCGGTGTGGTAGTGGCTGGTTCCGGCGTTCAAGCCATCTTCGGTACCAAGTCCGACAACCTGAAAACCGACATGGACATCTGGATGAAGAGCAACTAATTCTGTTGCCTGAATATCAGCGTGTTTGAAGAGGGAGGCGAAAGCCTCCCTCTTGCTATTTGTGACTCTGGATAGTGCGAGTCGCTGTAGGTCTTATCGTGGCAGGAGCTGGGTTGCCCAAGGGGCGATATGTAACGGGTTGCCCAATGGCGGCCCAACAGCACAAGGTGGTGTGCTCCGCTCACCTTATCGCACGCTATTGCCAGGTAACACCATCGCCCCATAAAGTCAGCCAATAAAAAGAGCGCCACCAGGGCGCTCTGTTGTCGAGTCGAGGGGATTAGAGTTTCTCCAGATCCCGCTCGATTTCGCTGATCTTGTTCTGTACCACTTTTTCCAGATGGCGCAGGTCGCGCAGGATCTTCTGCTTGATGTCCGGGTCGGCTTGCTGATGGACGCCCTGGGTCAGGTTATCCAGCTCATCCACCACATATTTGAGGTTGGCGTTGATCTCGGTGACATCCTTGTACTCATGGGTACCGGAGTTGACCAGCATGGTCTTGCGCTGGCGGGGATACTTGAATTTGACACTCTTGGCGAAGAACTCGCCCTTCTGCTTCTTGAAGTAGATCTTGAGGATGTCGTGGTTGGCCTCCTGGCGCAGGGTGTAGCTATCGACGGAGGCGGGATCCTGGATCCCCAGGCTCTTCAGATTCTCGTACATCAGGCTTCCTCGGTTTGAAACGATCCTGTCCCATCCATCTTAACCGATGCCTCATGGCTTGCCTGTGACAAGGGCGCCAAAATCAAAAGGGCGCCATAAGGCGCCCTTTTCATCACAGCAATGCTGACTACTCGTCGATGGAGCGCAGCAGGGCGTTGATGCCGACTTTGGCGCGAGTCTTGGCATCGACCTTCTTGACGATCACCGCCGCGTAGAGGCTGTACTTGCCGCATTTGGAGGGCAGGGAGCCGGAGACGACCACGGAGCCAGCCGGTACGCGGCCGTAGTGGATCTCGCCGGTTTCACGGTCATAGATGCGGGTGGACTGGCCGATGAAGACGCCCATGGAGATGACGGAACCTTCCTCGACGATGACCCCTTCAACCACCTCGGAGCGGGCACCGATAAAGCAGTTGTCTTCGATGATGGTCGGGTTGGCCTGCAGCGGTTCCAGTACGCCACCGATGCCGACGCCGCCGGAGAGGTGAACGTTCTTACCGATCTGGGCGCAAGAGCCGACAGTGGCCCAGGTATCGACCATGGTACCTTCGTCAACGAAGGCGCCGATGTTGACGTAGGAGGGCATCAGTACGGTATTGGGGGCGATAAAGGAGCCTTTGCGGGCGGTTGCCGGCGGCACCACGCGCACACCCGCTTCCTTGAACTGCTCGGCGGTGTAGTTGGAGAACTTGAGGGGAACCTTGTCGTAGTACTGGGCATCGTCGCCCTTGATGATGCCGTTGTCGTTGATGCGGAAGTAGAGCAGTACCGCTTTCTTCAACCACTGATGGACAACCCACTCACCGGCGATCTTCTCGGCAACCCGCGCCTTGCCGGAGTCCAGCAGGTCGATGGCTTGCAGGATGGCGGACTTGGTGGCGCTATCCACGGAGCCCGGAGTAATGGTGTCGCGGCGCTCGAAGGCCGCTTCAATGATCTGTTGCAACTCGGTCATGACAGGTTTCCTTTAAAAAATTCTGTTTGTTGTATCACACTTTTCCGACTGTTTTTAAGGGGTTGACCGGAATTCTTCCAGCCAGCGACCATTTCTTCATCCGATGTGCTCCAACCAGTTGTTTGGTATGGCAAAAAACGCCCGACAATCAGCCTCTTTCGAATCACAATTCGCTTAATCCAGTACCGATTGCTGGGGATTGAGCTGGTGTACCAGTCGCTCTTCCAGCTGTTTTTGCTGTTCGGCGGTCAAGGGCTCGCCATCGAGGCTGGTCAGGCTGAAAAAGTCCTCGACCCTCTCACCGAAAGTGGCGATTTTGGCGGCGTGCAGCGACAGCCCGCACTGCTGGAAAACGGCACCGATCCGCGCCAGCAGGCCGGGGGTATCGAGGGCCGTCAGCTCCATCAGGGTGTGACGGCTCTCCCCTTTAGTGGGCGAAGAGCGGGGCAGGAAGACTACCCGGGTCGGCACGCTGAACTGGCGGTGGCGCCGTGACAACGGCTTGTTGCGCAGCACCAGCTTGCCCGGCTCCTGCAGCGCCTTCTCCAGCGCCTTCTTGATGGTGGCAGTGCGGTTGGGGCTGATGGGTTCGCCGCTCGGCTCCAGTACCACGAAGGTATCGAGCACATAGTTGCTGCGCGAGTTCATGATCTGGGCGTCGTGGATGTTGAGGTTCTTCTGATCCAGCGCCGAGGCCACGGTGGCAAACAGATTCGGGGTATCGCGGCAGTAGATAAACACCTCGCTGCCGCCGCGGGTCGGATGTTTGCCGATGATCACCAGCGGTGCCGGATTGTCGCCATGCTCGATGATGTGGCGGCAGTGCCAAGCGATCTGCTCCGGGCTGTGACGCAGGAAGTAGTCAGCCTTGAAATCGGCCCAGAGCTGATTGATCGCCTCTTCCGATACATCCCGTTGCGCCAGCAGTTGCTTGGCCTGACGCTGGTTTTCGCGAATGCGCAGCCGCATATCGGGCGGGTTCTCCAACCCCTGGCGCAGCGCCTTCTGGGTCGCGAAGTAGAGCTCCCGCAGCAGGGTGCCCTTCCAGTCGTTCCACAAGGTATCGTTGGTGGCGCAGATATCGGCCACGGTGAGGCAGTAGAGCAGGTCGAGATGCTGTTCGTCGCGCACCTTCTGGGCAAAATCGGTGACTACGTCGGGGTCATAGATATCGCGGCGCTGGGCGGTAACCGACATCAGCAGATGGTGGCGCACCAGCCAGGCGACCAGTCGGCTCTCGTAGCGATCCAGACCGTGCAGCTGGCAGAACTCCAGCGCATCGACGGCGCCCAGTTCCGAGTGATCGCCACGCCGTCCCTTGGCGATATCGTGGAACAGGGCGGCGATGCTGAGCAGCTCCGGTTTGCGCAGCCGGGTGAAGACCTCGTGGCAGAGCGGGTGGCTCTGGCGACTGGCCGGATTGGGGAACTGATGAATGTTCTTGAGCAGCCGATGGGTGTGCTCATCTACCGTGTAGGCGTGGAACATGTCGAACTGCATCTGGCCGACGATCAGGTTCCACTGGGGCAGATAGGCGGCGAGGATGCCGTATTTGTGCATCAGGGTGAGCGGCAGGCCGATGCCGTTGGGGTGGCGCAGCAGTGCCATAAAGAGGCGACGGCAGTCGGGTAAGTCTTGCAGCCAGCAGTTGAGTTTGCGCCGTGCCTCGCGCAGTTGGCGCAAGGTGGCCGAGTGGATGCCCGCAATCTCGGGATGCTGGGCCATCTGGTAGAAGAGGCGCAGGATAGCGGCCGGTTCACGGCTAAACAGCTCCGCATCCACCGCATCAATTAGGCGGCCACGGAGCTGGAACTCGTCGGAGAGGCGGCGCACATCCATGGCGGTGTTGCCGAGGATCGCCTCGTCAAACAGCTGCAGCAGCATCTCGTTGAGCTCCGAAACACGCCGCACCGTCTGGTAGAAGCGCTTCATCATCTGCTCGACCGGAGTGTTGCCTTCCCCCTCGAACCCCAACATCTGGGCCACGGTGCGCTGGCGATCGAACAGCAGGCGGTTATCCCCCTTATTGATGGCCATGTGCAGGGCGAAACGCACCTTCCAGAGAAAATTCTGGCAGTCGAGCAGCTCACGATACTCGGCGCGATTGAGGAAGCCGTGGCTGGTCATCTCGAACAAGGTGGTGGCGCCAAAGTGGCGGCGGGCGACCCAGGCGAGGGTTTGAATATCCCGCAGGCCGCCCGGATTGCTCTTGAGATCCGGCTCCAGCTTGTAGGCTGTGCCGAGAAACTGCTGATGGCGCTCCGCCTGCTCCTGGCGCTTGGCGCGAAAGAAGGCTTCGCTCGGCCAGAAGTGCTGGGGGCCGGTGGCCTCTTTCAGTTGCCGGAAGCCCTCCTGGCGACCTGTGATGTAGCGGGCCTCAATGAGGTTGGTGGCGACAGTGATATCGGCGCGCCCCTGCTCGAGGCACTCCGCCACGTTGCGCACCGCCTGACCCACCTCCAGCTTGAGATCCCACAGCAAGGTGATGAACTCGCCGATGCGCAGTCCCAACACCTCGTCCAGGTCGTCGCCGTCATAGAGGATCAGCAGGTCGATATCGGAGTGTGGGTGCAGCTCGCCGCGACCATACCCCCCCACAGCGATCAGGGTCAGATCGCTCTTGTCAAAGCCGAACTTCTGCCACAACCGGCAGAGCAACTGATCCATGTACTCGGAGCGGGTGGCGACCAGCTCGATGATGTTGTCGCCGGCATCAAAACGGGCGTGCAGCCAGCCGAGAAAGCGGCTCAGGTACTCTTTGCAGTTGTCGCGAGTGAGCTGATCATCGGGTAACAAATGGGGGGAAAGCAGGCTGGCGTCCATGGCATCTCACACACAGTGGCAGGCAAATGGCTGAAACAGAAGTAAAAACCCCGGCGCTTTGGAAGTTCAGGGCCGGGGTTCGATGTTAGCTGTGTTTGATGAAGCGGTCGATAGTGTCATCGGGGCGCAGGGTGAGCACCTCGCAGCCATCCTCGGTCACCAGCAGGGTGTGTTCCCACTGGGCGGAGTCGCCGCCATCCTTTGTGGTTACGGTCCAGCCATCCTTCGGATTGACCTTGCAGTGATACTTCTTGCTGTTGACCATCGGCTCGATGGTGAAGCACATGCCCGCTTTCAGCTCCAGTTTGCCACTGTTGCGGTAGTGGAGGATCTGCGGCTCTTCGTGGAACTCGGCACCGATACCGTGACCGCAGTAGTCACGCACCACGGAGAAACCGGCCTTCTCGACGATGGGCTGAATGACGGCGCCAATCTCGGTGATGCAGGCACCCGGACGCACCTTCTTGATGGCAGCGTAGAGGCTCTCTTGCGCAACTTTGCAGAGCTGGCGGCGCAGCGGGGTGGTTTCACCCACGATGAACATGGCCGAGGTATCGCCGTGGTAGCCATCCTTGATGACGGTGATATCCAGGTTGATGATGTCGCCATCGCGCAGCTTCTTGTGATTCGGGATACCGTGGCAGATCACATCGTTCACCGAGGTGCAGATGGATTTGGGGAAGCCGTGGTAGTTGAGCGGAGCTGGAACCGCCTGTTGTACGTCGACAATATAGTCGTGGCAGAGGGTGTTCAGTTCGTCAGTGGTGACGCCAGCTTTGACATGGGGCGCAATCATGACCAGCACATCGGCGGCCAATTGGCCGGCAACGCGCATCTTTTCAATCTCTTCCGGTGTCTTGATTTTAATGGACATGGGATCTCTCTTGCGGCCTGCCGCTGGGCCTGCGATGGCAGACAGGACAGGTAATGAAAAATAGATGCGTTTGCAATCAGGGCAAAATTTTATCCGCAACCCCCTCGTACTTCCAGTGTGATTGTCATCACAACGTCAAATCAGCGTCGCAGCATCCTCTGACGGGATCCATATTTACACCTGTTTAGGGTGTCGGCCGGTGGTGTCCTGAACAAAGTTATGGTATAAAGCGCGCCGGAATGGGGAACTTGCGTCCCGATTTCATCACCCTTACTTAAACAACACACACACATCGACACATATGCCGGGGTGCCTTAACGGGTCGGTTATATGGGATGTGTGGAGGCCTAACCCCAATACAGAGGTATAAAATGGCTAAAGTTTCTATGCGCGACATGCTGCAAGCCGGCGTTCACTTCGGTCACCAGACTCGTTACTGGAACCCGAAAATGAAATCCTACATCTTCGGTGCCCGCAGCAAAGTTCACATCATCAACCTGGAAAAAACCGTTCCGATGTTTGACGATGCCATGAACTTCATCAGCTCCGTAGCTGCCAAGAAAGGCAAGGTACTGTTCGTTGGTACCAAGCGTGCCGCGTCTGAAGCCGTAAAAGAAGCCGCTGAGCGTTGCGACCAGTTCTATGTAAACCACCGCTGGCTGGGCGGTATGCTGACCAACTGGAAAACCGTTCGTCAGTCTATCAAGCGCCTGAAAGATCTGGAAACCCAGAGCCAGGACGGTACCTTCGACAAGCTGACCAAGAAAGAGGCGCTGATGCGTACTCGCGAAATGGAAAAGCTGGAGAAGAGCCTGGGTGGTATCAAGAACATGGGCGGCCTGCCTGACGTTCTGTTCGTTGTCGATGCCGACCACGAGCATATCGCTATCAAAGAAGCCAATAACCTGGGTATCCCGGTAGTTTCCATCGTTGATACCAACTCCAACCCGGACGGCGTTGACTATGTCATCCCGGGTAACGACGACGCTATCCGTGCCGTACAGCTGTACCTGAATGCTGCTGCTGACACCGTACTGGAAGCTCGCGCTCAGGACATCGTTGTTCAAGCCGAACAAGATGGCTTCGTTGAAGCTGAGTAATTGATAAGGACTGTAAAGCCCTTATTAACCAAGCTGATGTAATTGGTTAGCAGGGGCCCTTGTGGCCCCTGTTTCTTGTCAATTCAAGACCGAGGATACTGGACATGGCTAACGTTACTGCCGCCCTGGTAAAAGAACTGCGCGAGCGCACTGCCGCTGGCATGATGGATTGCAAAAAAGCACTGGAAGAAGCTGCTGGTGATATCGAGCTGGCAATTGAGAACATGCGCAAATCCGGTCAGGCCAAAGCCGCCAAGAAAGCTGGCCGTATCGCCGCTGAAGGCGTTATCTTTGCTCGCACCGAAGGCAACGTTGCCGTCATGATCGAGCTGAACAGCGAAACCGACTTCGTCGCCAAAGATGCCAGCTTCATGGCAATGGGCCAGAAGATCGCTGACATCGCTGCGACCCAGAAAATTGCTGACGTTGACGCGCTGAAAGCCGCTGACTTCGGTAACGGCGAATCCGTCGAGCTGACCATCACCAACCTGATCGCCAAGATCGGTGAGAACATGAACCTGCGTCGCGTGATGCTGGTTGAAGGTGACAACCTGGGTACCTACGTTCACGGTTCCCGCATTGGTGTTATCACCAAGCTGACCGGTGGTTCTGCCGAGCTGGCCAAAGATCTGGCCATGCACGTTGCTGCCAACAGCCCGCAATTCGTCAAGCCTGAAGACGTGTCTGCTGAAGTCGTTGCCAAAGAGCGCGAAATCCAGATCGACATCGCCATCAACTCCGGCAAGCCGAAAGAGATCGCCGAGAAGATGGTTGAAGGCCGCATGAAGAAGTTCACCGGTGAGGTTTCCCTGACTGGTCAACCGTTCGTGAAAGATCCTTCCATGACCGTTGCCGAGCTGCTGAAGAAAGAAGGCGCTGACGTTGTCTCCTTCACCCGTTTCGAAGTGGGCGAAGGCATCGAGAAGCAAGAGACCGATTTCGCTGCTGAAGTTGCAGCCCAAATCGCGGCCGCTCAAAAGGCCTAATCGAACCGGTTTTTCCGTTTCCCCAGACCGCGACTTATGTCGCGGTCTTTATATGACCAGGAATCAGTGACATGAGTACCAATCCCAAACCTGCATACAGACGTGTTCTTCTGAAGTTGAGTGGTGAAGCCCTGCAAGGATCCGAGGGTTTCGGCATTGATCCGGCGGTGCTGGAGCGTATGGCCCAAGAGATCAAAGAACTGGTTGAGTTGGGTGTTCAGGTCGGTCTGGTCATCGGTGGCGGCAACCTGTTCCGTGGTGCCGGTCTTGCCAAAGCGGGCATGAACCGCGTGGTGGGCGACCACATGGGTATGCTGGCAACCGTGATGAACGGTCTGGCCATGCGTGATGCCCTGCATCGTGCTTATGTGAATGCCCGTCTGATGTCTGCCATCTCCCTGCAGGGCGTCTGCGACTCCTACAGCTGGGCCGAGGCAATCAGCCAGCTGCGTGCTGGCAAAGTCGTTATCTTCTCTGCCGGTACCGGCAACCCCTTCTTCACTACCGATTCTGCGGCTTGCCTGCGCGGGATCGAGATCGAAGCTGACGTGGTGCTCAAAGCCACCAAGGTTGATGGTGTATACAACGAAGATCCGGTCAAGAATCCGGATGCCGTGCTGTATCATGAACTGAGTTATGATGAAGTTCTTGAAAAAGAGCTCAAGGTGATGGATCTTGCTGCCTTTACCCTGGCACGTGACCATGATCTGCCGATCCGCGTGTTCAACATGAACAAACCGGGTGCCCTGCGCCGGGTTGTCATGGGTGAACCGGAAGGCACTCTGATCCACCACGTTGGTAAATAAGATAAAAGTGAGCCACCTGGCGCTCTTATCCTATCCATCACGTCAGTAAATAAGATAGACACGGGCCGTGTAGCGGCTCGTTCGCCAAAAGGAAAACCACTGTGATCAACGAGATTAAAAACGACGCCAAGGACCGTATGGGCAAGAGCGTAGAAGCGCTCAAGACTCAAATGTCCAAGATCCGTACCGGCCGCGCTCACCCGAGCCTGCTCGACGGCATCCAGGTTGAGTATTACGGTGCTGCCACTCCGCTGAAACAGTTGGCCAACGTCGTGGCAGAAGATGCTCGCACCCTCTCCATCTCCATTTTTGACCGCTCCATGATCCAGGCGGTAGAGAAGGCGATCCTGACCTCCGATCTGGGCCTGAACCCGTCCAGCAATGGCCAGACCCTGCGCGTGCCGCTGCCGCCGCTGACCGAAGAGCGTCGTCGTGACCTGACCAAGATCGTCCGTGCCGAAGCGGAAAACGCTCGTGTTGCCGTGCGCAACATCCGTCGTGACGCCAACGCCGACCTGAAAGCGCTGCTGAAGGACAAAGAGATCTCCGAAGACGACGACCGTCGCGCTCAGGAAGAGATCCAGAAACTGACCGACTCCTACATCAAGCTGGTCGATGAGGCCCTTGCCGTAAAGGAGAAGGAGCTAATGGAAATCTAACCGTCTGAAAGGTATATTACGAGCGCCGTGTAGTGCCCCTGCACGGCGCTTTTGTCTTTGTGGGAGAATTACATGTCGCTTTTGGCTGCGTTGGGTGATTGTGCCAACTCGTCTTTACCCCGTCACGTCGCCATCATCATGGATGGTAACGGTCGCTGGGCCCAGAACCGAGGCAAGATGCGGGTTTATGGCCACAAGGCGGGCGTCAAGTCAGTGCGCGAGGCCGTTACCTTTGCTGCGCGTGCCAAGATCGAGGCATTGACTCTGTTTGCATTCTCCAGCGAGAACTGGCGCCGCCCGGAAGGGGAGGTCAGTGCCTTGATGGAACTGTTCATCACAGTGCTGGGTCGTGAGGTGCAGAAACTGCACAACAACGGGATCCGGCTCAAGGTGATTGGCGATACTGCTCGCTTTAGTGAGCGGTTGCAGGCCAAAATCGCCAAGGCGGAAGCCTTGACCGCCAATAACAAGGGGTTGACCCTGAACATTGCGGCCAACTATGGCGGCCAGTGGGATATCGCCCAGGCGGCCCGCAAGCTGGCTAAAGCAGTGGCTGCCGGTGAACTGGCCGCTGACGACATTGATGAATCCATGTTGACCCGTGAGGTTTGCATGGCCGATCTGCCACCCGTGGACCTGTTGATCCGCACCGGTGGCGATCATCGCATCAGCAACTTTGTGTTATGGCAGCTCGCCTATGCCGAGCTCTATTTTACCCCGGTATTGTGGCCCGATTTCAACGAGGCCGAGTTCAGTGAGGCTGTAGCCTCTTTCGTTGCCCGCGAGCGTCGCTTCGGTTGCACGGGTGAACAGATACGGGAATTGATCGCCGAGCAGCAGACCGGCTAAACCCCGCTCCCAAGAGAGAGGTTTCTTTTGCTAAAACAACGAATTATTACTGCTTTGATGTTGATCCCCCTGGTGTTGGGGGCGCTCTTCTTTCTGCCATTGAAATTTTTTGCCCTGTTGGCAGCGCTGGTGTTTTTGTTGGCCAGTCGCGAATGGAGTGGGTTTGTCTCTGCTGCTCCGCAGCAATGGTTACCCATCGTATTTTGTCTGTTGCTCGGTGCCAGCCTCTTTTGGCTGCCGGTGGAGCAACTCTGGACGCCCCACCTGCACCCCCTCGTGATGGGCGTGCTCTGGACCGCGGTAAGCTGGTGGTTGCTGGGTCTGCTGCTGGTGTTGCGTTATCCCCAAAGCGCCAGGCTTTGGAAAGAGTCTATCTGGCTCAAGTCGCTGTTTGGTCTGGTGACCCTGGTTCCCTTCTTCTGGTCGCTGGTCGCCATCCGTGGTTACAACTTTTACCATGACCCCATGATGGGGGCCTGGATCCTGTTGTTCGTGATGGGACTGGTCTGGGCGGCAGATTCTGGCGCGTATTTTTTCGGCAAGGCGTTCGGTAAGCACAAGCTTGCCCCCGCCGTCAGTCCGGGCAAAACCATCGAAGGGATGTGCGGCGGCCTCTTTACCGCCAGCCTGCTGGCCATCGGTGTCACCTGGTCGATGGGATTTGTTCCTGCCAAGATGATCACCGTGCTGTTTTGCTCTCTGCTGGCGGTGCTGGCCTCCGTACTCGGCGATCTGACCGAAAGCATGTTCAAGCGCGAAGCGGGCATCAAGGATTCCGGCACCCTGCTGCCGGGTCATGGCGGTATTCTCGACCGGATCGACAGCCTGACCGCCGCTCTGCCGGTGTTTCTGCTCAGTTATCTGCTACTCAGTCAGGAGTTTTGATGCACAAGTCACTGGTTATTCTGGGGGCCTCCGGCTCCATCGGTCAGAGTACCTTGAAAGTGCTGCGCCATAACCCGGGCAGTTGGCAAGTGTTGGCGTTGACCGCCGCCCGCAACGTGGATGCCATGTTGCGGGACTGCCTCGAATTCTCCCCCCGTTTTGCCGTGATGGTCGATGAGGATGCCGCCCGTGAACTGGCTGCCCGTCTGAAAGCGCACGGCAGTGCGACCCGGGTTATGTCTGGTGCAGCAGCCCTTTGCGAGGTTGCCGCTCACCCCGACGCCCATAGCGTGATGGCCGCCATTGTCGGTGCGGCCGGACTGGCCCCGACTATGGCCGCGGTACGTGCCGGCAAGCGTATTTTGCTGGCCAACAAGGAGGCGCTGGTGATGTCCGGTGCTTTCTTCATGGAAGCCGTGCGCGAACATGGCGCCGAGCTGCTGCCCATCGACAGTGAACACAATGCCATCTTCCAGTGTCTGCCTACTGCTGTGCAGCGCCAGCCCGGTTTTTGCGATCTGGCTGCGGCGGGGATCAGCAAGATTTTGCTGACTGGTTCCGGCGGCCCGTTCCGTTACACCGAGATCAGCGAGCTGGCGAAGGTGACGCCTGCGCAGGCCATCGCTCATCCCAACTGGTCGATGGGGGCCAAGATTTCGGTCGACTCCGCCACCATGATCAACAAGGGGCTGGAGTACATCGAGGCGCGCTGGTTGTTCAATGCGGCGCCAGAGCAGATCCAGGTGGTGATCCACCCGCAGTCGGTGATCCACTCCATGGTGCAGTACAAGGATGGCTCCGTGCTGGCTCAGCTTGGCAATCCGGATATGTGTACCCCCATTGCCCATGCGCTGGCTTATCCCAATCGCATCCCCTCCAGTGTGGAACCTTTGGATTTCTTCAGTGTCGGAGAGTTCAGCTTTATCCGGCCTGATTATGATCGCTACCCCTGTCTGGCGCTGGCCATCAATGCCTGCCAGAAGGGACAAGCGGCGACCACTGCGCTCAATGCAGCCAACGAGGAGGCGGTTGCCGCCTTCCTGACCGGGCGCATCGGTTTTATGGATATTGCCCGGATCAATGAGGCAGTGATGCTGGCGCTGGAGAGCAGCGCCATCGGCTCGCTCGATGATCTGTTTGCCCTGGACGGTGCGGCAAGAGCCCGTGCTCACACTTTGATTGAGGAGCTTGGCTGATGGGCGGTGTGTTGTGGAATATCGGTGCCTTTGTTGTTGCGCTGGGCCTGCTGGTCGCGGTGCACGAGTTTGGTCACTTCTGGGTGGCCCGTCGTTGTGGCGTCAAGGTTGAGCGCTTCTCTATCGGTTTTGGCAAGGCGATCTGGCGCCGGATGGGTAAAGATGGCACCGAATATGTGCTGGCGCTGATCCCGCTCGGTGGTTACGTCAAGATGCTCGATGGCCGGGTCGATGAACTCAAGCCCGGTGACGAGCAGTATGCCTTCAACCACAAGAGTGTCTGGGCGCGGATGGCGATTGTCGCCGCAGGTCCCATGGCCAACTTCGTCTTTGCCCTGTTTGCCCTCTGGCTGATGTTTATCATCGGGGTGCCGAGCGTCAAGCCGGTGATCGGTGAAGTGCGTCCGGCATCCATCGTGGCCGAGGCGGGTGTGCTGCCCGGGATGGAGATTGTCGGGGTCGGCGATGAGCTGACCGGTGACTGGGAGAGCGTCACCTACGCTCTTATCAGTCATCTGGGTGATGATGCAGTGACTCTCAAGGTGCAGGCACCCAATACCGGCTATGCCACCGATAAAACCTTGTCGCTGACCGGCTGGACCTTCGATCCGGATAAAGAGTCGCCTATAGGCAGCTTGGGGATCGTCCCCCTGAGTGGCAAAGTGCTGCCAGTCGTGGCTGCAGTGGTGGCCAAGAGTGCCAGTGAAAAGGCGGGGCTGCAGGTCGGTGACCGTATCAAACAGGTCGGCGATCAGCCTATTACCGCGTGGGCCCAGTTTGTCGAACTGGTGCAGCAGGCACCGGGCGAACCCCTGCAAGTGGTGGTTGAGCGCAACAACAGTGATCTCAACCTGACCCTGACCCCGGATAGCCGCAAGGTGCAGGGCAAGCTGGTAGGATTCGTCGGTCTCTCGCCGCAACTGGTTCCATTACCGGATGAATATCGAATTCTGTTACAGTATGGGCCTTTGCAGGCGCTGTGGCATGGCGCGGACAAGACCTGGAGCCTGATAACGCTCACCTTTGACATGATTGGCAAGTTGATCGGTGGCATCGTGTCGCTGGACAACCTGAGCGGCCCCATCTCCATTGCCAAGGGCGCCGGCAGCAGTGCCGACTATGGTCTGGTCTATTTCTTGAGTTTTCTGGCGCTGATCAGCGTCAACCTGGGAATTATCAATCTGTTCCCCCTGCCGGTGCTTGATGGTGGCCATCTGGTCTATTTCCTGATCGAAGCGGTCACCGGCAAGCCGGTATCAGAGAAAATACAGGAAGTGGGTTTCAGGATCGGCGCCGCCATTCTGATGTTATTGATGGGCATTGCGCTGTTTAACGATTTCGCTCGCCTCTGAGGCCAGAGCATCAACAAGGACACATAAGAACAAAATGGCTGTTAAAAAAGCATTGGTGTTGAGTTGCCTGCTGGGTGCCAGTTTCCTGGCCCAGGCGGCCCCTGCCTCTTTTGTGGTGCAAGATATCCAGGTCGAAGGTCTGCAGCGGGTGACCCTGGGTGCCGCACTGTTGAACCTGCCGATCCGGGTCGGTGATACCGTCGATTCCGTGGCTCTGGCCAGCGCCATCAAAAAGCTCTATGCCTCGGGTAACTTCGAGGATGTTAAGGTTTACCGTGACGGCCAGGTGCTGCAAGTGATGGTCAAGGAGCGTCCAACCATCTCCAGCATTGAGTTTGCCGGCAACAAGGATATCAAAGAGGAGCAACTGACTCAGAGTCTGGAGTCCTCCGGTATCCGTGTGGGCGATCCGCTGGATCGCACCGTGCTCACCTCCCTCGAGAAGGGGCTGGAAGATTTCTACTATGGCGTGGGTAAATACTCCGCCAAGGTCAAGGCCATCGTCACCCCGTTGCCGCGCAACCGGGTCGACCTCAAGTTCACCTTCGTGGAAGGGGAAGCGGCCAAGATCCAGCAGATCAACATTGTCGGCAACAGCGTCTTCCCTGAAGAGAAGCTGATTGCCCAGCTCTCCCTGCGCGACGAAGTGCCCTGGTGGAACTTCACCGCCGATCAGCGCTATCAGAAGCAGAAACTGGCCGGTGATATCGAGACCCTGCGCTCCTACTACATGGACCGCGGCTATATCCGCTTCCAGCAGGAGTCTACCCAGGTCTCCATGACCCCCGACAAGAAGGGCGTCTACGTCACCCTCAACATCAAGGAAGGGGATCAGTACAAGGTCTCCGGCGTCCAGCTCAAGGGTGACCTGATCGATCGCGGTGGCGAGATGAAGGGATTGATCCCGATTGCTGCTGGCAGCACCTACTCCGCCAGTCAGGTGACTCATACCGAAGAGGTGCTCTCCAAGTTCCTCGGTCGTTACGGTTATGCCTATCCGAAAGTAGTCACCTTCCCGCAGATCAATGACAAGACCAAGGAAGTGGAGCTGATCGTCAACGTTGAACCGGGCCCCCGTGTCTATGTGCGCAATATCAACTTCAGCGGTAACGCCACCACCGAAGATCAGGTACTGCGTCGCGAGATGCGCCAGATGGAGGGCACCTGGCTCTCCTCCGACAACATCGAGCAGTCCAAGAGCCGTCTCAACCGCCTTGGCTACTTCGAGAGCGTCGAAGTGGACACCAAGCGGGTGCCGGGCAACGATGACCTGGTTGACCTCGACTTCAAGGTCAAGGAGCAGCCAGCAGGCTCCATCAACGCCGGTATCGGTTACGGTACCGAATCGGGTCTGAGCCTGCAGGCGGGGATCTCCCAGGACAACTTTATGGGTACCGGTAAAAAGGTCTCCATCAACGCCAGCACCAACGACTACTCCAAGAACGTTGACCTGAGCTACAACGACCCCTACTTCACCGTGGATGGTGTCAGCCTGGGTGGTCGGGTCTACTACAACCAGTTCCGCGCCGATGATGCCGATATCGTCGATTACGAGAACGAAACCATCGGTTTCCGTCTCTCCAGCGGCTTCCCGGTCAACGAGTTCAACCGTCTCGACTTCAGTACCGGTATTGAAAGCTCCAAGTTGAGTCGGCCGACCTTTAGTAACGACAAATTCCAAGAGTGCATCAGGGACAATCCACCAACGTCCAGTAATACTTATTGCTACGACCAGTGGAATGATAATCGTCAGTCAGTACAGATGGATCAGTTCTGGGATCTCTATGCCAAGGGTGAGGATAGTGTTGATTTCGTGACTGTTGATCTCACCGCTGGTTGGACCCGTTCAACCCTGAACAAGGGGATGTTTCCGAGCGCCGGTGAGCGTCAACGAGTGAACGCCAAGGTGACTGTGCCGGGCATGGAGCTGCAGTACTACAAGCTCTCCGCCGAAGATGCCCACTACTTCCCGCTCGATGCGGATCATAGCTGGGTGATGATCGGCAAGGGGCGCGTCTCCTACGGTAACGGCTATGGCGATAGCAGCATGCTGCCGTTCTTCGAAAACTACTATGCCGGTGGTTTCGATACGGTACGTGGCTTCAAGAGCAATACCATTGGTCCCAAGGCTATTTACGCGACCTATAAGCCGCCGGTCTGTGTTGGAACCTCTTGTCAAGCACCAGAACCTACTGGCAATTACGAAGGCTCGGATACTTCAGTCGGTGGTAATGCCTTGGCGGTTGCCTCCTTCGAGCTGGTCTTCCCGACCCCGTTCGTTTCCGAGACCTACCGTCCGCAGATCCGTACCACCGCATTTATTGATGCAGGTACCGTCTGGAGCACTGATTTTGCCAACAGTGCTTATACCTGCGATCCCAGCGGTAATGCCAACTGTAGCTATGTGAGTCAAGACTACTCCAGTCCGGGCAATATCCGGGTCTCTGCCGGTGTCTCCCTGCAGTGGCTCTCGCCGATGGGCCCGCTGGTGTTTGCCCTGGCCAAGCCGATCAAAAAATACGAAGGGGATCGCACCGAGTTCTTCTCCTTCAACATCGGTCGTACTTTCTAAGCAGAGTTTCGCCCCCACCCATGAGGTGGGGGTCTTCAATGATGGGACGCGCGGTATGCGTGCCTCACTAGGTAACAAGACGGTCCTAACGCCGCTTGCATAATCGGGTAAATCAGGTAGCCCTCGCCATGAGGGAACAAGGAGTAAGTGTGAATAAAGCGTTGAAAGTAGCCGGTTTGAGCTTTGCACTGATGGCTGCCGGCATGGGTTCTGCCTTCGCTGAGACCAAGATCGCCGTGGTTGATATGGGCGAAGTCTTCCAAAAGCTGCCCCAGCGTGAAGCCGTTGCAGCCAAGCTGAAAGGTGAATTCGAGCCGCGTATGCGTGAGCTGCAGAAGCTGGAACAGGAAGGCCAGAAGCTGGTCGAGAAGTTCCGCAAGGATGAAGCCTTCATGAGCGCCGAGCAGAAGAAGCAGAACCAGGAGAAGCTGGCCAAGCTGCAGATGGAGTTCAACCAGAAGCGTCAAGCCTTTGAGCAGGACAACGGTCGCCGTCAGTCCGAAGAGCGCAACAAGATCCTGACCAAGGTGCAGGCTGCCATCGATTCCATCGCCAAGAGCAATGGTTACGATCTGGTGCTGGAGCGCAATGCCGCCCCGTATGCCGCCAGCAAGCTGGACATCTCCGGCCAGGTTATTTCTCAGGTAAGCAAGAGCAACTAATTGATGGCATTCACTCTCGCACAGCTGGCCCAGCAACTGGGGGCCCAGGTCCATGGCGACGGAACCCTGGAAATCCGCAAGGTAGCGACACTGGAAAAGGCCGGGGAGGGGGATATCACCTTCCTGTCCAACAAAAAGTACCGGCACTATCTGGAGCAGAGCAAGGCGACCGCCGTGCTCATTACAGAAGCGGATCTGCCATTTTGTCCCACCAATGCCCTGGTGCTCAAAGACCCCTATGTGGGCTTTGCCCGGGTAGCCCAACTGCTGGACACTACCCCGCAGCCGGCCACGGATATTCATCCGAGCGCCGTTATCGCGGCTGACGTGCAACTGGGCGAGAGAGTGGCCATCGGCGCCAATGCAGTGATCGAATCCGGCGTCGTGCTGGGTGACGATGTACGCATTGGCCCGGGCTGTTTTGTTGGCAAAAATACCCGGCTGGGAGCCCGCTCCCGGCTGTGGGCCAACGTCACCCTCTATCACAATGTGACCATGGGTACCGACTGTCTGGTTCAATCCGGCACAGTGATCGGCGCCGATGGTTTCGGTTATGCCAACGAGCGTGGCGAGTGGATCAAGATCCCCCAGCTCGGCGGTGTGACCATTGGCAACCGGGTCGAGATCGGTGCCTGTACCACCATTGACCGCGGTGCGCTGGAAGATACCCGCATCGCTGACAACGTCATCATCGACAACCAGTGCCAGATCGCCCACAACGTCGAGATCGGCTACGGCACCGCCGTGGCGGGCTCTACCGTGATGGCTGGTAGTCTCAAGGTCGGCAAATACTGTATCATTGGCGGCGCTTCCGTCTTTAACGGGCATATGGAGATCTGCGACCAGGCCACCGTTACCGGTATGGCCATGGTGATGCGACCCATTACCGAGCCCGGTGTCTACTCTTCCGGCATCCCTCTGCAAACCAATAAAGAGTGGCGCAAGACCGCCGCCCGGGTGATGCGTATCGAAGAGATGCACAAGCGGTTAAGCAAGCTTGAGAAGAAGCTGGATCAAGAATAATCACGATTGGTATAGGGTACTGTTTTGACTACTGAAAAGAAGAGCCTGGGTATCCAGGAAATCATGGATCTGCTGCCCCACCGTTATCCGTTTCTGATGGTGGATCGTGTAGACGACTACGAGATCAGCGATGAGCGCAAAACCCTGCGTGCCATCAAGAACGTCTCGTTCAACGAGCCGATCTTCCAGGGGCACTTCCCGGCCAAGCCGGTGTTCCCGGGCGTTCTGATCCTGGAAGCGATGGCACAGGCCACCGGTATCCTGGCCTTTACCATGGTGGGCAAGCCGTCTCCCAACGAACTCTACTATTTTGCCTCTATCGACAACGCTCGCTTCAAGCGCCCGGTCGGCCCCGGTGACCAACTGGTGCTCGACGTGGAGTTCCTGAAAGAGCGTCGCGGTATTGCCAAGTTCACCGGTGTCGCTACCGTCGACGGTGAAGTGGTCTGTACCGCCGAGCTGATGTGCGCCAAACGCGAGGTTTAACACACGTGATCGACCAGACTGCCATCATTCACGATACTGCCATCGTCCATGAGTCTGCCCTGATCGGTAAAGGGGTTGAAATCGGCCCCTTTTCTGTCATCGGCGCCGAGGTGGAAATCGGTGACAACACCTGGGTAGGTTCCCATGTGGTGATCAAGGGCCCGACCAAGATTGGTCGCGGCAACAAGATCTTCCAGCACACCTCCATCGGTGAGGATTGCCAGGACAAGAAGTACGCCGGTGAGCGCACCTTCCTCGAGATTGGCGACAACAACGTCATTCGCGAGAACTGCACCTTCCACCGTGGCACCATTCAGGATCAGAGCCTGACCAAGGTGGGCAGCGGTAACCTGTTCATGGTCAACGTTCACGTTGCCCACGACTGCATCATCGGTGACAACTGCATCTTCGCCAACAACGCGACCCTGGCGGGCCACGTGGTGATCGGTGACTTCGTGATCTTCGGTGGTCTCTCCGCCATTCACCAGTTCGGCCGAGTTGGCTCCCACGCTTTCGTCGGTGGCTGCGCCGCCCTGAACAAAGACGTGCCGCCTTACGTGATGGCCGCCGGCAACTACGCCAAGCCATTCGGGGTCAACTCCGAAGGTCTGCGTCGCCGCGGTTTCAGCGCCGAGGCGATCTCCGCCGTCAAGCGTGCCTACAAAGAGATCTTCCGCTCCGGCAAGACCATCGAAGAGGTGCTGCCGGTGCTGATCGAGATGGCGCAAGCCGAACCGGCCGTCCAGCTCTATGTGGACTTCCTCAAAGACAACGAGCGCGGGATCATCCGTGCCTGATCCGGTTCGTATCGGTATCGTCGCCGGAGAGGTCTCCGGCGACATTCTGGCTGCCGGTCTGGTGCGCGAGCTGCAAGCCCGCTACCCGGATGCGCAGTTCGAAGGGATCGCCGGGCCGCGGATGCAGGCCCTCGGCGTCAAGGCGCTGTTCGAGATGGAAGAGCTCTCCGTCATGGGGATTACCGAGGTGCTTGGCCGTCTGCCGCGCATCCTCAAGGTTCGTCGCGAACTGTTGCGCCACTTTATTGCCAATCCGCCCGATATCTTTATCGGCGTGGATGCACCGGATTTCAATATCGGAGTGGAGCTGAAACTGCGCCGCGCCGGTATCAAGACGGTTCACTATGTCAGCCCCTCGGTGTGGGCCTGGCGCCAGAACCGCATTCACAAGATCAAGGCCGCTACCGACATGGTGCTCGCCTTCCTGCCATTCGAGAAAGCCTTCTACGACCGCTTCGACGCCCCTTGCCGTTTTGTCGGTCACACCATGGCGGATGATATTCCGTTGGTGCCGGATCAGGCTGCCGTGCGTCGCAATCTCGGTATCGATGCCAATCGCCGCTGGCTGGCGGTGCTACCGGGCAGCCGTACCGCAGAAGTGGGCTTTATGTCCCCCCTGTTTCTCGAAGCGTGCAAACACCTGACGGTGCGCTATCCGGATCTCGGCTTCATCGTGCCGCTGGTCAACCAGAAACGGCGTGAGCAGTTTATGGCCATCAAGGCCGAGGTAGCACCGGGTCTCGACATGGTGCTGTTGGAAGGGCAGGGCCGCGAGGCGATGATCGCCGCTGACGTGGTGATGCTGGCCTCCGGCACCGCGGCGCTCGAAGCCATGCTGGTGAAAAAGCCGATGGTGGTGGGCTACAAGCTCAAGCCCTTCAGCTACTGGCTGGCCCAGCGATTGGTGAAGACCGAATTTGTCTCTCTGCCCAACCTGCTCGCCGGTCGCATGCTGGTGCCGGAACTCATCCAGCACGAGTGCACCCCGGAGAATCTGGTGGAAGAGGTGAGCAAGTACTTCGAGCACGACAACAGTGCGCTGGTCAACACCTTCACCGAGCTGCACCAGCTGATCCGCTGCAATGCCGACTCGCAGGCCGCCGATGCGGTGGCGGATCTGCTCGGCAGATAACGCTATTTCGGACCGTCGATTGCGCCGCGCAGCCCGTTAATCCGTTTTCCGAGCGGTGATGCCGCGCCAGTCGACCCCTGTCAGGCCCCACGGGGCCTGTTTTGATTCAAGGCTACAAGATGATGATCGATATTCCTGACGACAAGCTGGTTGCCGGTGTGGACGAAGTGGGTCGTGGCCCCTTGGTGGGTGACGTGGTCACCGCTGCTGTCATTCTCGATCCCGCCAATCCCATTGTCGGTCTGGCTGACTCCAAGAAGCTCTCCGAGAAGAAGCGCCTCGCCCTGTTTGACGAGATCCAAGAGAAGGCGCTCGCCTGGGCCATTGGTCGCGCCACTCCGGAGGAGATCGACGAGCTCAACATCCTGCATGCCACCATGCTGGCGATGCAGCGCGCCGTGGCGGGGTTGAAGGTCACCCCCGAGCTGGTCTTTATCGATGGCAACCGCTGTCCGGCGCTGCCGATGGAAGCGCGTGCCGTGGTCAAGGGCGATAGCCTGGTGGCCGCCATCAGCGCCGCTTCGATCCTCGCCAAGGTGACCCGCGACGGCGAGATGACCGAGCTGGACAGCCGTCATCCCGAGTATGGTTTTGCCCGCCACAAGGGTTACCCTACGCCTGAGCACCTCGCCATTCTGGCCGAGCGTGGCCCGTTGCCCGAATATCGCAAGAGCTTCAAACCGGTGCGCCGCGCACTGGGGATCGAGTAGACCATGCCATTTAGTTTGAGCAGCGAGAGGAGATGACGATGGCTGACCCCCGTTTTATCCACCTGCGAGTCCACTCCGACTTCTCAATGGTCGATGGCCTGCAGAAGATCAACCCCATCGTCGGGGCGGCGGCGGCCAACAACATGCCGGCGCTGGCGCTGACCGATCAGATGAACATGTGCGGTCTGGTGCGCTTCTATGGCGCCGCCCACGGCAAGGGGATCAAACCCATCGTCGGTGCCGACTTCTGGGTGCAGAGCGATGAGCTCGGCGACGAGCAGTTCCGCCTCACCCTGCTGGCCATGGATAACGACGGCTACCAGAACATCACCCTGCTTATTTCCCGCGGTTACCAGCGCGGCCACGTACAGGGGCGGCCGGTCATCGACAAGAGCTGGCTCGCCGAACACGCCAAGGGGGTGATCGTCCTCTCCGGTGGCCGCGAGGGGGATGTGGGCAAGTTCCTGCTCAAGGGCAACCGGCAGATGACCGAGCAGTGTGTCGCCTTCTATCAGACCCATTTCCCCGATGCCTACTACCTCGAACTGCTGCGTACCGGTCGACCCGACGAAGAGGTCTACCTGCACATGGCGGTGGCCATCGCCACCGAGTTCGAGCTGCCTGTGGTCGCCACCAACGAGGTGGTGTTCCTCAACGCCGATGACTTCGACGCCCACGAGATCCGGGTTGCCATCCACGATGGCTATACCTTGATGGACAAACGCCGCCCCCGTCGCTATAGCCCCCAGCAGTACCTGCGCAGCCAGGAGGAGATGGCGGAGCTGTTTGCCGACATTCCCGAGGCGCTGGAAAACACGGTGGAGATCGCCAAGCGCTGCAACGTGACGGTGCGTCTTGGCGAGTACTTCCTGCCCAACTTCCCGACCGGCGACATGACCACAGAAGATTTTCTGGTGGCCAAGTCGAAAGAGGGTCTGGAGGAGCGTCTCGAGTTCCTGTTCCCGGATCCGCAAGTGCGGGCCGAGCGTCGTCCCGAGTATGACGAGCGTCTCGACATCGAGCTGAAAGTGATCAACCAGATGGGCTTCCCGGGTTACTTCCTCATCGTGATGGAGTTTATCCAGTGGTCCAAGGACAACGGCATTCCCGTTGGCCCGGGCCGGGGCTCGGGGGCGGGTTCTCTGGTGGCCTACGCCCTCAAGATCACTGACCTCGACCCGCTGGAATTTGACCTGCTGTTCGAACGTTTCCTGAACCCCGAGCGGGTATCCATGCCCGACTTCGACGTCGACTTCTGCATGGACCGGCGCGACGAGGTGATCGAGCACGTCTCCGACATGTATGGTCGGGATGCGGTCTCCCAGATCATCACCTTCGGTAGCATGGCGGCCAAGGCAGTAGTGCGGGACGTGGGCCGGGTGCTGGGCCACGCTTACGGCTTTGTGGATCGTATCTCCAAGCTGATCCCGCCGGATCCGGGCATGACGCTTGCCAAGGCATTCGAGGCCGAGCCCAAGCTGCCCGAGCTCTACGAGCAGGATGAGGAGGTCAAAGACCTCATCGACATGGCTCGTCGTCTCGAAGGGGTGGTGCGCAACGCTGGTAAACACGCCGGTGGCGTGGTGATCGCACCCACCAAGATCACCGACTTTGCGCCGCTCTACTGCGATGATGAGGGCCATCACCCGGTCACCCAGTTTGACAAGAACGATGTGGAATACGCCGGTCTGGTGAAGTTCGACTTCCTGGGTCTGCGCACTCTCACCATCATCGACTGGGCGCTAGGTATGATAAACCCGCGTCTTGCCAAAGAGGGCAAGCCGCCGGTGGATATCGCCGCCATCCCCATCGATGACAAGAAGTCGTTCGACCTGCTGCAGCGCTACGAGACCACGGCGGTATTCCAGCTGGAATCTCGCGGTATGAAGGATCTCATCAAGCGGCTGCGTCCCGACTGCTTCGAAGACATGATCGCACTGGTGGCCCTGTTCCGACCGGGCCCGCTCCAGTCAGGCATGGTGGATAACTTCATCGACCGCAAACACGGTAATGAAGCGATCTCCTATCCGGACGAGAAGTGGCAGCATGAGAGCCTGAAACCGATTCTGGAACCGACCTACGGCATCATCCTCTATCAGGAGCAGGTGATGCAGATCGCCCAGACCCTGGCGGGCTACACGCTCGGTGGCGCAGACATGCTGCGCCGGGCGATGGGTAAGAAAAAGCCCGAGGAGATGGCCAAGCAGCGGGCCGGTTTCGAGGAGGGCGCCGTCAAGAATGGCGTCGACGGCGAACTGGCGATGAAGATCTTCGATCTGGTGGAGAAGTTTGCGGGCTACGGCTTCAACAAATCCCACTCCGCCGCCTATGCGCTGGTCTCCTACCAGACCCTCTGGCTCAAGACCCACTTCCCGGCCGAGTTCATGGCGGCGGTGATGACCGCCGATATGGACAACACCGACAAGATCGTGACCCTGGTGGATGAGTGTCAGCGGATGGGGCTCACCGTGATTCCGCCGGATGTGAACACCGGCCGCTATCGCTTCTCGGTCAACGAAGATGGCCATATCGTCTACGGGATCGGGGCGGTGAAAGGGGTCGGTGAAGGCCCCATCGATGCGATCTTGAGCGCCCGGGATCAGGACGGCCCGTTCCGCGATCTGTTCGACTTCTGCAACCGGGTCGACATCAAGAAGCTCAACAAGCGGGTGATGGAGAAGCTGATCCTTTCCGGCGCCATGGATCGGCTCGGCCCCCACCGCGCCGCCCTGATGGCAACGCTGGAGGAGGCGATGCGTGCCGCCGAGCAGCACGCCAAGGCGCAGGCGGTGGGGCAGGTCGACATGTTCGGCGTGCTCACCGAAGAGATTGACGACGTCAAGAAGGCGTTTGCCAACGTGCCGCACTGGCCTGACAAGGTGTGGCTGGAAGGGGAGCGCGAGACCCTCGGGCTCTATCTCACCGGTCACCCCATCAACCAGTACAGCAGCGAATTGCGTCGTTATACCTCGGGTCGCCTGTGCGATCTGCATCCCACCTCCCGCGATACCGTGACCACGGCGGCGGGGCTGGTGATTGCGGCCCGCAGCATGGTGACCAAGCGTGGCAACAAGATGGGGATCTTCACCCTGGACGACCGTTCCGGTCGCCTCGATGTGACCCTGTTCAGTGAAGCGCTGGAAAAATATGAAGAATTGATGCAAAAAGACCGCATTTTGGTGGTTTCTGGACAGGTCAGCTTTGATGACTTCTCCGGTGGCCTTAAAATGTCTGCTCGAGAATTACTGGATATCAACGATGCGAGGGAGCGTTTTGCCAGAGCAATCCGCATCTCCCTCGATGAACAGCGGATTGATGATCGCTTTTTCCCGCGTTTGTGCGAGATTTTGGAGCCCGCCCGTGCCGGAGTCTGTCCGGTTCAGGTAAACTATCGTCGCCCCGGCTCCCGGGTGCGATTGACGCTCGGTACCGAGTGGCGGGTGACGCCCACCGATCAACTGATAGATGACTTGCGAGTCCTGCTTGGACGAGAGCGGGTTGAATTGGTTTTTGATTAGAGGTTCTAAGGCCCTATGAGTCTTTTTCTGGATTTTGAACAGCCGATTGCCGAGTTGCAGGCGCAGATTGATGAACTCAAACATGTGAGTGAAGGCAATCACGCCGTGGATCTGAAAGACGAGATCCGCCGGCTGGAGAAGAAAAACGAAGAGCTGACCAAGAAGATCTTCGGTGATCTGGGTGCCTGGCAGGTATCCCAGATGGCGCGTCATCCCCAGCGCCCCTACACCTTTGACTATATCGAGCATATCTTCACCGATTTCGACGAGTTGGCTGGCGATCGCGCCTATGCCGATGACAAGGCTATCGTCGGCGGCATCGCCCGTCTCGACGGTGAGCCGGTGATGGTGATTGGTCACCAGAAGGGTCGCGAGACCAAAGAGAAAATCAAGCGCAACTTCGGCATGCCGCGTCCGGAAGGATACCGCAAGGCCCTGCGTCTGATGGAGATGGCCGAGCGCTTCAAGATGCCGATCATCACCTTTATCGACACCCCGGGCGCTTACCCTGGCGTCGGTGCCGAAGAGCGTGGCCAGTCAGAGGCGATTGCCCGCAACCTGAAAGTGATGGCCGGTCTGACCGTGCCGGTGGTCTGCACCGTGATCGGTGAGGGTGGTTCAGGTGGTGCGCTGGCAATCGGCGTGGGTGACCGCGTCAACATGCTGCAGTACTCCACCTACTCCGTCATCTCGCCGGAAGGGTGTGCCTCCATCCTGTGGAAGAGTGCTGACAAAGCTTCTGTGGCTGCCGAAGCGATGGGTATCACTGCCCAGCGTCTGAAAGAGCTCAAGCTGATCGACCACGTGATCGACGAGCCCCTCGGCGGTGCTCACCGCGATGTGGAGAAGATGGCCAAAAACCTCAAGGCCCGCATCAAGCAGGATCTGGACGCACTGCGTCCGCTCGATACCGAGCAACTGCTGGAGCAGCGTTACCAGCGTCTGCTGGGCTACGGCTACTGCTAAGCGCAGCCGTCAATCCCGAGTATTCAGGCCCCCGTCAGCGACGGGGGCTTTTTATTGCGGTTGATCTGCCATTCAGGTGAGTGCCCCAACACGCCCTGAAACGGCGCAGGTCTACATTCGTGGGTGTGGGGCAGGGTTGGTATGCCACGCTGTTGGTGATGACTATCATTAGCCTGCAGCATCGTTTGGCATTGCTGGCGGTGGCATGACAAGCCGCTTGATCATCCGATTGCGGCATAAAAAGCGCCCCGGCTGTGCGGAGCGCTTTTACAGGTGTCTGGCGGTATTACAGTTCAATCTCGTCTGTAAGACCTTCATAGGCGATATCGATGGATTGCAGCTCCTTCTGCAGGCGATGTTTGTCTTTCAACGCCTCGATTTCACGCCATTTACGTTTTTTTCCCGTTGTCCCGCGGCTACGCGAACCGAGTTCAACCACCTCGTCATAATCGAAGTTGAACATTTCCATGGCTCCCTCCTTGGTTTTTATCGTTTTCACCACCCGTATAACATAACGAATCTGAAATTAAAACGTTTTCGTGACGACTCTATGACAGCGCTAAAAAAGCCCATGAAAAAAAACCGGGCCCCTTGGTGGGGGCCCGGTTTTTATCAGAAAAAAGAACCGATTACAGGCGGCTTGCCAGCATGGTTTCCAGCTTGCCCTGGTCGATGGCGAACATGCGGATGCCTTCGCCCAGCTTCTCGTGAGCCATGGCATCCTGGTTCAGTTCCCAGCGGAATTCGGTTTCGGTCATCGGAGTCGGTTTGGCCTTGCGCTCACCGGTGTAGTCCAGTTTGCGTACCACGGCGCCTTCGGTCTTGCTCAGCTCTTCCAGCAGGGCCGGGCCAATGGTCAGGCGGTCGCAACCGGCCAGTTCCAGGATCTCGCCGGTGTTGCGGAAGCTGGCGCCCATCACCACGGTCGGGTAGTCGTGCTGCTTGTAGTAGTTGTAGATGGAGGTGACGGAGACCACGCCCGGATCTTCGCTGGCGGTGTAATCACGGCCATTTTTGGCCTTGTACCAGTCGAGGATACGACCCACGAACGGGGAGATCAGGAAGGCACCGGCTTCGGCACAGGCACGGGCCTGGGCGAAGGAGAACAGCAGGGTCAGGTTGCACTGGATACCCTCTTTCTCCAGAACCTCGGCGGCACGGATCCCTTCCCAGGTGGAGGCCAGCTTGATCAGAATGCGGTCGTTGCTGATACCCGCTTCGTTGTAAAGACGGATCAGCTTGCGGGCCTTGGCGATGCTGGCTTCGGTATCGAAGGAGAGACGGGCATCCACTTCGGTAGAGATACGGCCCGGAACGATCTTCAGCACTTCCAGACCGATGTTGACGACCAGCTTGTCGCCCGCGTCGATGATTTGCTGTGCCTTGTCCTGGCTCTGGGCTTTGGCCCACTTGATGGCGTCTTCGATCAGCGGAGCGTACTCGGGGATCTCGGAGGCCTTCAAAACCAGAGAGGGGTTGGTGGTGGCATCGATGGGCTGATAGCGTTTGATGGCTTCGATATCACCGGTGTCGGCAACAACAGTGGTCAGGGCTTTCAGCTGGGTTAATTTATCGGCCATAGCGAATATCATCTCTTAATGAGGGAGTAATCCCTGGGTTGCGGGCTTGAGACGGTGGTTCTGAAATAAAATTACAGGATCTTGGTGCCTCAGGCTCAGAAAAGCGCGATGGGGGCGGCCCATCGTCATTGCCTGCCTAATTAATACTGATGTGCTGCATCCTGCAATAGGGACGCTTGGTTGTTAAACATTCAGGCTGTTGAGTTATCCCGTTTTATGGCTTGAAACTATATGATTAGTAAGGTTTTTTACATTTCATTCCGACCTCGCTCCGGTTTGCTTTCAGCTGAACTTTTTTAGCCAATATCCATATTTGTGTCGTCGATCACATAAATTATCTCGCTACGTACTTGAAATTTAATTACAGCGAAAACGTTTGGCGAAATGTCTCCGTTTGAAAGCCATTTCATGCAAGCGTTTGCGTTTTCGCATAGCTCATCAGGGATATATCAAAAAGGTTCTCTTATGGGGCTTAATGGTGGCCTGTCTGATTGAATTATTGAGTTTGTTGAAATTTGCGATTTAAATGGAGCTTTATGGGCTTTTACCGTTCGTTTTTTGTGTCTCGCGTGACCGGGATCACTATTCCGGGCTCTCCCGCTGTGCTAGATTCCGCCCCTTTAGCGAAACGCTAATTAAACGACAGACAGAAAACGGTCAGCGCAGACTGGCCATGGATGTGAATAACAACGAGAGAATTATGGACACCTTGATTGCGATGCTAAACGACCTGATGTGGGGAGCCGTGCTCATCTACCTGCTCATCGGGGTCGGTATCTTTTTCACCTTCCGCCTGGGTTTTATCCAGATCCGTCACTTTGGCCACATGTTTTCCGTGCTGAAAAACAGCCGTAAATCGGACAACGCAGGCATCTCCTCCTTCCAGGCCCTCTGTACCAGCCTTGCCGCCCGTGTCGGCACCGGCAACCTGGCCGGTGTGGCTGTCGCCATCTATCTGGGTGGCCCCGGCGCCATCTTCTGGATGTGGCTGATTGCCTTTATCGGCATGGCGACCGCCTTCGTTGAAAGCACCCTGGCCCAGCTCTACAAGGTCAAGGATGAGGATGGCAACTACCGTGGTGGCCCGGCCTACTACATGGAGAAAGGCCTTGGCATGCGCTGGATGGGGGTGGTGTTTTCGCTCTGCCTGATCCTGGCATTTGGCCTGGTGTTCAACGCGGTGCAGGCCAACTCCATCAGTCTGGCGATGAAGGTGGCGTTTGGCATTCCTGACTGGGTCAGCGGTCTGGCGCTGGTGGCGCTCTCCGGCCTGATTATCTTCGGCGGCATTCGTGGCATTGCCCGTTTTGCCGAGCTGGTGGTGCCCTTTATGGCACTGGCTTATATCCTGCTGGCGCTGGTGATCGTGGCGATGAACATCACCGAGTTGCCTCATGTCTTCATGCTGATCATCAAGTCCGCCTTCGGGATTGAGCAGGCAGGCTCGGGTGCGCTGGGTTATGCCATCTCCCAGGCGATGATCAACGGTATCAAGCGCGGTCTCTTCTCTAACGAAGCGGGGATGGGCTCTGCGCCCAACGCTGCGGCGACTGCCACTCCCTATCCGCCGCACCCGGCCTCCCAGGGTTATGTGCAGATGCTGGGGGTCTTTATGGACACCATCGTCATCTGCAGCTGTACCGCCGCCATCATCCTGATGTCCGGTCAGTTTGAGCCGGGCTCCGGCGTGACCGGTGTCGAGCTGACCCAGCGGGCGCTCTCCTCCCAGATTGGCAGCGGTGGCAACATCTTCATTGCTGCGGCCATCTTCTTCTTCGCCTTCACCTCTATCGTGGCGAACTACTCCTATGCCGAGACCAATCTGGTGTTCCTCGAGCACAACCACAAGGGTGGCCTGATGCTGTTCCGGGTGTTCGTGCTGGGGATGGTTATGTTCGGTGCCGTGGGTGAGTTGCCGATCGTGTGGGCGATGGCGGATGTCTCCATGGGACTGATGGCCATCGTCAACCTGGTGGCTATCCTGCTGCTCTCCAGCGTTGCCATCAAGCTGGCCAAGGATTACAACGACCAGCTCCGGCTGGGCAAGGTGCCCACCTTCGATGCCAACAAATACCCCGAGATCCGTTCCCAGCTGGAAGAGGGGATCTGGGACAATCCGACCAAAAAGTAACAAGCGGTGAGTCAGACCTCTTGATTAAAACCTGAAGGGGGAGCCGGTGGCTCCCCCTTCTTTTATGAGCCGCTCTTCGGCGGCTGATCCCAGCGCTGGGCGAGCTGTCTGACACGCCGTCGTAACTGGCGCCCGCAGCGCCCTTGTTGCCGTTCGCTGAGGGGGGCATAACGCCAGAGTCGATAGAGCCACGCACTCTTTAGCAGGGCGTGGGCAAGGTCGGGACGCTGCCGTGCCAGCCGCTCGCACCATGTCCCCATGCTTTCGGCGGGCTGGGGTAGGTAACCACTGCGTTTGCCCCGTTTGAGCAAGGGCTGCCAGATGCGCCGCTCTGGCGGCAGGCGGGCGGGCAACAGCAGGGGCAGGCTCACCAGCAGGGCGACCAGCATCAGGCTGGCGAGGATCAACCAGGGTGTATGACTCGCCAGTGCAGGCCAGCGCAGGCCAATTTGCTGCCAGAGCTGGCCCGCATCGTAACCAATCACCCAGCGACTCCACTGGTAGTCGATATTGTTGCCCCACCAGCGCAGCTGATTGAGCAGAGCCCAGTTGCGATAACGCTGCAAAGCGAGGGGGTCGGCAGCGGTAAACTCGTCGCTCAGCGCTTCCCTCACGCCGCCTTCAATACGCTCCGGCGCCACCGCAGCCGTGGGGTCGATTCGCCGCCATGATCCCCCTTCATCGAGATACTCCACCCAAGCATGAGCATCGAACTGGTGTACCGCAAGATAGTTGCCCGTGGGATTCCACTCGCCGCCGAGATAACCGGTGACCAGCCGTGCCGGAATACCGGCAGCGCGCAGTACGAAAGCGGTCGCCATGGCGTAGTGGCCGCAAAAGCCGCGTCGGGTATCGAACAGGAACTCATCCACCCCGTCACGGCCAAGCCGTGGCGGGGTCAGAGTGTAGTAATAGGATTGGCTGCGAAACTGCGCGAGCAGGGCGGCGACCAGCGCTGCGCGTTCTGGATAGCGTGCCGCAAGCTCTTGGCCATAGGCGCGCGCTCTCGGGTTGCCTCTGGCTGGCAGTTGCAGGTTGCGCTGGGCGGCTTGGTGGTCGTCCTCGATCTGTGCTTCGCCGCGGCCAATCCGATAGCGGATCGCCACCTCGCCGCTCCCCTGTCGATAGAGGGTGTCTAGAGGGGTTAGCAGCACCGGGCCCGCCAGCAGACGCGGTTCACTCAGGGCAAAGGCCCAGCGGTGGCGCTGGGGCTCGGCGATCACCTCGTAGCTCCCGGCGGGTAACGGACTATCTGCCAGTTGAGTGTTGGCCTGTGAAGAGGATGCCAGAAGGGTCAGCCCGGTCTGCACCGGCACTGTCCGTTGCCACGCCCTGACCTCGGGGCTCAGCAACCAGCGCTGGCCATCGAAAACTTCTTGGCGCATCACCGGAAAGTAGCGCTCGCGGACAGGGGGCGGGCCATCGGCAAAAGTGACCCGAAACGCCAGTTCGGAGGAGTTGACCAGTTCGCTGATATCGCCGGGGGCCAGCTCTTCCGAAAGCCCCGACAGGGCGCGGCTGGTGGTGGGCATCTGCCAGAGGGGGGGGAGCCTCGGCAGCAGCAAAAAAAGAGTGATAAGCAGGGGAAGCGCCAGCAGCAGAGCGCCGCCCGCACTGCGCCAAGGCCGTTTCTGCTCGGGGGCGATGGCGGCCACCAGCGCGGTCACTGCCAGCCAGAGTGCTACTGTCATTCCGGCCGTCCAGCCGATGCTCTGTCGCTGCACCAGCGCCAGTGCGATCAGAAAGAAGGCGAGCAGCAGCACCAGCTCGATATCCCGTTCGCGCTGAACCTCGATCATCTTGAGGCTATAGCCGAGCCAGAGCAGATTGATAAGGGCAGGCAGGGTGCCCAATGTGCGCCACTGCAACCCCAGTAACAGCACAGTGGTGATGGCCAGCAGCGCCAACCAGCGGGCAGGCAGGGGCGGCCAGCCGCGCCACAGCATCATGGCCCGGACGCCGAGGGTGGTGGTGCCTACTGCCACTACCCAGAGCTGCAACTGGGGCCAGAGCGCCGCGACCAGCAGCAGCTGTTGCAGGGCGATGAGTGGTAGCAGGCGGCGGTTATCGAGCAGCATCTGGCGTGCTCTTCGGCGGTGTTGCATCGAATTGGGCCAGTGCCAGCAGGCAGCGCTGCACAAAGGCGGCGCCGCTATCGGGTCCCAGCGTCTGGTTTGTCAGTGTCAGGGTGAAGGGGATGCCCCGCTTGCCGTAATCGACGCACCACCAGGCCAGCACCGCCAGCCGCTGCTCCAGATCCCCACCCGCGACCCGCTGCAAGGTGAGGTGAGTGTCATCCTGCTGCGGTTCATTGAACTGCTTGGTCAGCAGGCCGCGCCCCTGGGCAAGTTGCTTCCAGGCGACCCGGCTCAGTGGTTCACCGGCCTGATGTGTCCGCAGGGTATCGAAGTCACCGAGAGTAGCTGGCGCTGGCTGGCCCTGATGCCCCTCGCTTTCGGTCGCATGTTCCCCTCTTAGCGCCCCGAACGCGAGTTTGGGGGCGAGCCAGCCCTCCAACTGCAAGTCCAGCAGGGACCAGCAGCGAAACAGACCGAGGGGGTAGCGGCTCTCGACCCGCAATCGACCAAGGAGCAGTGGCCCGCGGTGCGAGCCCGATACTGGCAGGATAACTGAGCTGGGCACAGCGTCGGCCTGTGCGAGCCAGAGAATCCCTTCGTTGAGGCTAAAACGCAGTGCCTGCACCGGGCGCGGGCTCTGCACCAAGATACGGATAGGAAGCTGGCTACCCGCTTCCCCCAGTACCAGCGGGCCTCCCAGTAGCTCCAGCCCCAGCAGGTTGCGGTGGGTGAGCCACATGGCTGCCATAAACAGGCTGCCGAGGCAGTAGGCCACCAGCAGTACCAGATTGTTCTGGTAGTTGGTGCCTAGCAGATAGATGGCGAGCAGCACCAGCAGATAGAGCAGCCCCATGCGGGTGGGGAGGATAAAGAGGCTGCGGGTACCCAGCGTGATCTGGCGGGCCGGGGGAATGCGGCGGTCGAGCCAGCGCCGCTGCCAGCGGGCTCGCCACTGCTGCCAACGGTTTAGCAATTTGCTCATCAGGGATTGTCCGGATCGACCCAGGCCAGCAATCGCTGGCTAAGGGGACAGGCTTCGCCGTGCTGTACGCCAAAGCTGCCCCGCAGCCGATGCTCGGCCACATAGGGGAAGACTGCCTGCACATCCTCCACCGTGACGAAGCGCCGCCCCGTCACCAGCGCCCAGGCCCGGCTCACCGCCAGCAAGGTCTGGGCTGCCCGGGGGGAGAGGGGCTGTGGCAGATCCCCATCAAAGCGGCTCTGGTGCACCAGTGCCAGCAGGTAGTCGAGGGTGGCATCGGAAACATGGATGGCATCCCCTTCGCTTTGCAAGGTGGCGAGTCCGGCAGCATCCAGCATGGCGGGCAACGGGCCAGTCGGCTGGTGGCCGCGTAGCAGCTGGCGCTCCGCCTCACGTGGCGGAAAACCCAAAGAGAGTCGCACGGCGAAGCGATCGAGCTGGGATTCCGGCAGTGGATAGGTGCCCGCCTGATCCGCCGGATTCTGGGTGGCGATGACGAAAAACGGATCGGGGAGGGGATGCGTATTCCCCTCAATGCTCACCTTGCCCTCGGCCATCGCCTCCAGCAGGGCGCTCTGTACTTTGGGGCTGGCGCGGTTGATCTCGTCCGCCAGCAGTACCTGGGTGAAGATGGGGCCGGGGTGAAAGCGAAATGTTTGTTGCTGGGGGTCAAAAATCTGCAGCCCCAGCAGGTCGGCGGGGAGCAGATCGGCGGTGAACTGCATCCGCCTGCATGCCAGCCCCAGCACCTGCGCCAGCGCGTGGGCCAGGGTGGTTTTGCCCATACCGGGCAGATCCTCGATCAGCAGATGACCGCGTGCCAGCAGGGTCACCAGCGCGATTTTCAGTTGCAGCGGCTTGCCCAGAATGACTTGCTCCAGTGCTTCCAGCAGCCCGGCAATCTGCTCTTCTCTCTTCATTCCCTTCATACACATTCCCTGTATTGCGTCGCACCTACAGCTTATACGCCCGCAAGGGCGAAGGCGGATAACAGACGGGCGGTGACCCGGTTTATTACGGCCTCTGGTCGATTCAATATGGCCGCTTAGGCACGCAACTTAATAGAATATTTCCTGATTGGAATGTACCGATCGCCATCTCTTCACTAGGTGAGGGCGCTGGGCGCCCATATAGTTGCCCCCATTGCGACGCGCTGCGTTGCTACCTTTGTCACCACCTTGGCGCCGCCACTGTTCGCCTGTCGCTGTGATCTGGCAGGCATCGGCACGCCAATCTGTTATGGAGCGTTCATGCCTGTATTCCTGTTGTGCACTTGTCTGATGATCATTCTCTATCCGGTCGGGATCGATCTCTATCTGGTCGCCGTGCCCCAGATTGCCGATACCCTGCAGGCGAGCGAGGCGCAGATCCACACCGCCTTCTCTATCTATCTGTTCGGTATGGCCGCCACCGTGCTGCTGGGCGGGATGATTGCCGATCGCTTCGGGCGGCGCTGGGTGGTGCTCGGGGGGGCGCTGATCTTTGTCCTCGCCTCGCTGGTGGCAGGCAATGCGGAGGGGATTGGCCAGTTCTATTTCGGCCGTTTCTGGCAGGGAGTCGGGGCGGGGGCGCTCTATATCATGACCTTTACCGTGCTGCGGGATTTGCTGAGTCAGGAGCGGCTGGCGATGGCACTTTCAATGATTAACGGGATCATCTGCGTGATCCCGGTGCTGGCGCCGGTGCTCGGTTACCTCATCCTGTCCCATTTTGACTGGCGCGGGATCTTCATGGCGATGGCGCTGGTGGCGGCCGTCAGCGGTCTGGTGAACTTGCTTCTGCTCAAAGAGACCCGCCCGGCTCGGCAACCGGGTAGTGGTGCTGCGCTGCCATTTGCCCTGCTGCGCTCCCCGCGCTTTATGTTGCTCTCCCTGCTGACCAGTGCCAGCGTGACCTCTATTTTGGTCTATGTCAGCGTCTCACCGCTGATCCTGATGAAGGAGTTTGGTTTCACCACAGAGCAGTACTCCATCGTGATGATGGTGATGGCCGGGGTGAGCATGTCCACCTCCTTCCTGACGCCGCTGTTGCTGCGCTGGCTTGGCAAGCACAAGGTGCTGGCGGTATCCCATCTGGCTTATCTGCTGGCTGCGTGTTTTCTACTCGGGTGCTGGCAGTTGGGGGGCAATATCCATCTGCTGTTACCGGGATTTGCGTTGGTCTGTGTCGGCTTCTCCTGTGGCTTCGGAGTGGCGATGGGGGAGGCGCTCGATGGTTGTCAGCACAATGTGGCGTTTGCCAGCGCCGTGCTCTGCATCATGCAGATCAGCCTCTCCGGCCTCTATATCTGGCTGCTGGGCCAACTTGGCTTTACTCCGTCCGAGATGCTGATCTATGCCCTGATGCTGGCTCTGCTCAGTTACCTGGCTGTCAAAGGGCTGTTACCATGGCTCGCGGTCCGTGAAGCGCGGTCGCAGGGCTGATGGAAGATGAGAGGGGATATGCGCAATCTGGGTGAACTCGATTTGAACCTGCTGGTGGTGTTCAAGTACCTGATGCAGGAGCGCAGTGTGGCAGGGGCGGCCAAAAAGCTCTGTGTCACTCCGTCGGCGGTAAGCAAGTCTTTGGCCAAATTGCGGGAGTGGTTTGACGATCCCCTGTTTGTGCGGGTGCGGCAGGGGTTGCAGCCCACCAACCTCTCCCTGACCCTGGAGGAGGAGCTGAAGGTCTGGTTCCAGCTCACCGACAGCATCACCTCGCTCAATAGCGAGGCGATCCCCGACGGTGCCCGCTTCACGCTGGTGATGGAGTCCCCTTTCTACATCAGCTTCCTGAGCGATCTGCCCATGACCATCTACCAGAAGTACCCCAACTCTGTGGTCAGGATGCTGGGGTGGGATCACCACTCCCTCAACGACATCGTCAACGGCGATGCGGATCTCGGCTTTTGTGCCCGCGAGACCCATGGCCGCTCTCGGGCCAAGATCAACCGCTTGCCCTACTACATCGATCACGAGGTGTTGTTCACCGATCGCCCGGTGGTGTTCCTGCGCAAGGATCACCCATTGCTCGGGCAGAAGTGGTCGCTGGAAAACTTTCTGGCCTGCCCCCAGATCAGCATGGTGTGGGAAGCGAACGATACCTGGGCTCTCGACAGTCTGCTGGAGGACGAGGGGCTGAAGCGGGAGGTGCCCATCATGGTCTCCAGCTTCGAGCAGGCGCTGCATATTGCCTCCCAGTCGAGCCACGAACTGATTGCGGTGGCCCCTTCCTACTGCGGTGGTTATGCCAGTCGGCATCACGGCAATCTGATCGCCATGCCGCTGCCGCTCCCCGAGAAGCTCTACACCCAGCTGGAGATCGCCTTCATCTTGCTGTGGCACAAGCGGCACAATCAGGATGCCAAGGTGATGTGGCTGCGCAACGAGATCCGGCGACTCTACAACGACGAATCGCCACGCTAATGTGAGCGTGACTGTGCCCATCGATCAGCCGGAGCCATCAGCTCCGGCTTTTTGTTGTCGCATCGCTCGGATGAGCGGGCTTTGGCACGACTTAAGTGCCGAGTTCGGGTTCAACTGTGTGCCATTCAACTCTCTTTATGCACAGATTGGCCTTGGTTTCACGTCTCGAGTGAAGCTCTTTTCACGAAAAAAATTCATGTGGTTTCATTAGAAAACTTCACTAATGGTCAATTTTAAAGTGTGATCGACCATTAAGTTCCTGTATTTGCAGTGATATAGCATGGCACACCTTGGAATGGCGGGGTTAGATAGCGCCTGCGTAGGTGACTGCCAGTAGAGCGCGGAGTGAGCCCACCCCACAGGTCGTCTGTGGCCGTATCATGCCCCGGCTATCTGGCCACCAGCCATGAGTGACGGAGCTGAGGGGAATAAGCATCAAGGTTGATAGACCGGCTTGAGTAAAGGGATGCAGCAAAGGTAGAACCCGGATCCGGTAACTGTACTGGGAGACGCCACTCACCATCCCCCGATAACCCGTAATTGAAACCGGCTAGATGAAAAACACCTTTCATCGAACGGGGCCCGTGCACCCGAAAATAGCCAGATTGGCAGGCTGACTGCGCTCCCCGTTATGGCAATGGCGGGCAAAAATAGTGCGGCAGCCACCACCAGATTAATAAAAATAAATCTCAGCAAAGGCAGGTTGATATGCGTCCAGCAACAGCACCGACCGGGTTGTTACAACAACCCAAACCCTTTTTCATGATATTTTTCGTCGAACTCTGGGAGCGCTTCGGTTATTACGGCGTGCAGGGGATCCTGGCGGTTTTCTTTGTGCAGCAACTGGGTTTTTCCCAAGAGCAATCCTTTATTACCTTCGGTGCCTTCTCGGCGTTGGTATATGGTCTGATCTCGGTCGGTGGCTATGTCGGTGACCATGTACTCGGGACCAAGCGCACCATGGTGCTGGGGGCCGTAGTGCTGGTGATAGGCTACTTTATGACCGGTCTGTCGATCTACAATCCCGACCTGATTTTCTATGCGCTGGGCACCATTGCAGTCGGTAACTGTCTGTTCAAGGCCAATCCGGCCAGCCTGCTGTCAAAATGCTACCAGCCAAAAGATCCGCGGCTGGATGGGGCTTTTACCCTGTTCTATATGTCGATCAATATCGGCTCCCTTATTTCCCTCTCGCTCGCTCCGGTGATTGCCGATCACTACGGCTATACCGTGACCTATAACCTGTGCGGGGTGGGGCTGATTATTGCGCTGCTCACCTTCTTTGCCTGCCGCAATATGGTCAAGGATATTGGCTCCGCGCCGGATTACCTGCCACTTAATTACAGCAAGCTGCTGCTGGTTATATTGGGCTCGGTAGCCATGGTCTTCTTCTGCGCCTGGCTGATGCACCACGTGGTGATCGCCAACATGGTATTGATGACGGTAACCATCGCCGTGGTGATATTCTTCTTCCGCGAGGCGTGCAGGCTCGACACTGTGGGCCGCAACAAGATGTATGTGGCCTTCGTGCTGATGCTGGAGGCGGTGCTCTTCTATGTGCTGTATGCCCAGATGCCGACGTCTCTGAACTTCTTTGCCATCAACAACATGCACCACGAAATGCTGGGCATGAGCGTCAACCCCATCAGCTTCCAGGCGCTCAACCCCTTCTGGGTGGTGGTGGGTAGCCCGGTACTCGCGATGATCTATACCCGGATGGGCAGCAAGGGGCGGGATCTCACCATGCCGCTCAAGTTCACCCTCGGGATGTTCTTCTGCTCGCTGGGCTTTCTGACGGCGGCGGCATCCGGCTGGTGGTTTGCCGATGAGCAGGGGCTGACCTCCCCCTGGTTTATGGTGCTTATCTACCTGTTCCAGAGTCTGGGCGAGCTGATGATCAGTGCCCTGGGACTGGCGATGGTCGCCGCGCTGGTGCCACAACGCCTGATGGGCTTCATTCTCGGAATGTGGTTCCTGACTCAAGCGATGGCGTCCCTGCTGGGTGGCTATGTGGCGACTTTTACCGCCGTGCCGCAAGGGATGACGGATCCGCTGCAAACTTTGCCCATTTACTCCGGCGTATTTGGCAAGATCGGGATGGTGACCCTGCTGATTGCGGTAGTGATGGGGCTGATGGTGCCCTGGCTGAACCGGATGATGAATGCGACGCCGACAGAGGTCGAAGGGCTGGTCGCGGGTCAATCACAGGCGTAATGAGGGGAGGATAGTGCGAGACAAGGCAAGGGTTGCGACCCTTGCCTTGCTGTGGATGGCTTAGTTGTACTGCTCTTCCATCCAGGCTTCGACGATCAGCTGCGCCGATACCCCGTCCACACTGCCTTTCTCCAGCGCGCGATAGCCGCCTCGCTCAAACAGCCGGGCGCGGGCATCTGTGGTGGTGAGTCGCTCATCCTTGAACTCCACCGGCTTGCCGAAACGGCCATGCAACCGGTTGCCGAATTTGCGGGCCCGTACCGTGATCTCCTGATCGGTGCCATCCATGTTCAGCGGCAGACCGACCACCAGCAGATCCGGTTGCCACTCCTTGAGCAGCTTCTCAATCTCGTCCCAGTTGGGGATGCCGTCGTTGGCCTTGAGGGCGCGCAGAGGCTGGGCTGTGCCAGTCAGCTCCTGACCGATGGCGACGCCAATGCTCTTGGTGCCATAGTCAAAGCCCATGATGCTGCGTGATGACATAACTGATAAATCCTCGAAATAGAGAGCGGAGCGGGCCAGCCGATCAGCTGTGGCCGATATCGCTGGAGAGGTGAACCGGGTTCACCCCTATGCTGGCGGCAGCTTGCTGCCAACGTTTGTGAATGGGGGTCTTGAACACCAGAGCCGGATTGGGGGGGATCACCAGCCAGGCGCCATCCACCAGCTCCTGCTCCAGCTGCCCGGCGCTCCAGCCGGCATAGCCAAGGGCCACCAGCCAATGGGCAGGAGCCTCGCTCGTACCCAGGGTTTCCAGAATATCTTTGGAGGTGGTCACCATCATCTCATCCCCCACCTGCAGGGTGGAGTTGAAACCGGGGCGGAAGCTGTGCAGCACGAAGCCGCGATCGGCGTGAACCGGCCCCCCTTGCAGTACCGGCTGCTTGAGTTCCGGGTTGTTGGGCGGATTGAGCTGGAGCTGGGTCAGCATGGTTTCCAGCGACATCTCGACCGGAATGTTGACGACCAGTCCCATGGCGCCCTCTTCGTTGTGCTCGCACAGATAGACCAGCGAGCGTTCGAAATAGGGATCTGTCAGGCTTGGCATGGCAAGCAGGAAGTGATTTTGCAGTGTTTGCATAGAGGCCAAATAGTGCAAAGGTATTTGAGGTCAATTATGGCAGTTGATCCCCATGGGAAAAACCGCTTTTTGGGCAGGGCGAGATCCCGCCCCTTTCCGGATTGCCTTGAAACAGAGAGGGTGGCGCTGGGCCACCCTCTCTGTTTTCGGGCTTGTCGGGGGCGGGTAACCCCTGAACAGGCCGGTTTAGCCTGCCTGGCGATTATTTGCCCAGCCGGCGCTCGATGGCATCCATCAGCATGCCGGTAATGTGCACGTCGAAGGCTGCTTCAATCTCGCGAATGCAGGTCGGGCTGGTGACGTTAATCTCGGTCAGCCGATCGCCGATGATGTCGAGGCCGACGAAGATAAGCCCCTTCTCTTTCAACGTCGGGCCCACCGCGCGGGCGATGGCCCAGTCGGATTCGCTCAGGGGACGCGCCTCGCCACGGCCACCGGCTGCCAGATTGCCACGGGTCTCGCCTTGCGCCGGAATGCGGGCGAGGCAGTAGGGAACCGGTTCACCGTCCACCACCAGTACCCGCTTGTCGCCATCCTTGATGGCGGGCAGATAGGTCTGCGCCATGCAGTACTGGCTGCCGTGGGCGGTCAGGGTCTCGATGATCACGCCGACGTTGGCGTCATCTTCCTTCATGCGGAAGATGGAGGCGCCGCCCATGCCGTCCAGCGGCTTGAGGATCACGTCTTTGTGTTTCGCGTGGAAGGCGCGCAGCTTGTCGGCGCGGCGGGTCACCAGCGTGGTCGGGGTGTGCTCGGCAAACCAGGCGGTGTAGAGCTTCTCGTTGGCGTCGCGCAGGCTCTGCGGCTTGTTGACGATAAGGCAACCCTCATCCTCGGCCCGCTCCAGCATGTAGGTGGCGTAGATAAATTCGGTGTCGAACGGCGGATCCTTGCGCATCAGGATCACATCGAGGTTGGAGAGGGGCTGATCCACCACCTCGCCCAGCGTGTACCAGTCGGCATAGTCATATTTGACGGTGAGCGGGCGCATGGTGCCAAAGGCGCGACCGGCTTCCATGTAGAGATCCTTCATCTCCAGATAGAAGAGCTCATAGCCGCGCTTTTGCGCCTCTTCGAGCATGGCAAAGCTGGAATCTTTCTTGATGTTGATGGCCGAGATGGGGTCCATCACGATGCCGAGTTTAATGGTCATCCGAATATCCTTCTTGTGGCTCGATTGCGAGTGAGATTCTTAAAACCTGTTCAAAGTCTGTCGCGAGAGGTCGTCAGCAAGGTAAAGAGCAGCGCAGGAACTGGAGCGTATAGATATACGTGAGGATTCCGAGCAGCGCATGAGCCTTGATCACGACCTCGTAGTAAGACATTGGACTGGTTTCAAGCGAGATCGCCAAAGCGGCACTGCAGCGCAGTAATCGCGGTCAGGGCGGCGGTTTCGGTGCGCAGCACCCGCGGCCCCAGTAGCATCTCTTTGAAATCTTCCTGCACGGTACGGGCGATCTCGTCGCTCGACAAGCCCCCTTCCGGGCCAATCAGCAGGCGCACGCCGTGCTCGGGAACGGGCAGAGTGTTGATGCTGTACTCGGCCCGCGGGTGCAGGTTGAGCTTGAGCTCTTTGGTCTCTTCCGCCAGCCAGGCGTCCAGCTCCATCGGCATGCGCACCTCTGGCACCACGTTGCGGCCGCACTGTTCGCAGGCGCTGATCACCACCTTCTGCCACTGTTCGCGCTTCTTCTCCAGCCGATCGGTCGGCAGCTTGACGCCGCAGCGCTCGGAGAAGAGTGGGGTGATGCAGGTGACGCCCAGCTCCACCGATTTCTGGATGGTGAAGTCCATCTTGTCGCCACGGCTGATCACCTGACCCAGATGAATGGCCAGCGGTGACTCCACCGATTGGACGTCGCAGCTGTCGATGGTCACTTCCACCGACTTCTTGCCGACGTTGGCGATGGTGGCGGGGTATTGATTGCCATCGCCATTGAACAGCTCGAGCTGCTGGCCCGGCTGCATGCGCAGTACCCGGCCGATATGGTTGGCGCCGTCTTCCGACAGGGCGATGGTCTGGCCAACTTGCAGGGTGGCCGGTTCATAGATACGTGGAATGCGCATGGCTGCTTGTCAGTCTCTTGCTTGGAAACCCTTTATATCCTGCGGCGAGCAAGGCTCACGCTGCGGTGAAGAAGGGTTTCATGATAGGAGGGGCGATCCCCCTCCCTGGTCAAATGGGGTTATTGGCACTGCTTTTCAATAAAGGGATTGGTATTGCCCTGCAGCTTGCCGATGCGGCGGTTGCGCTCGCACTCCCAGCCTTCTGCCGGGTACTGGCGATCCCAGGCTTCAAACAGTTTACGCTGTTGCGCCGCCAGACGCAGCCCATACTGCTGGCTCATGTAGAGGTAGGCGCGGGCAATCTGGCCCCGCACCGGCCCCTTGGGCGGCTGCACCCGACGATCCTTGAAATCCACCAGCATCTGGCACTGGCCGTACTGATCCGGCTTGCCGTTCCAGTCGGAGAAGCGGTAGTTGGCCCGATCGCCGTTCACCTCGCCGATGGCGGGGAAGAGGTTGTGCATGTCCCCCTCCATCTTGTTGAACTCGGGGCTCGCTTTTTCGCAGTTCTTGCGACCGCCATCCTGCCAGCATTGCAGTTGGTGGCCGAACTCCCAGGCCGGGACCACGTGTTCCCACTCGATGCGGGCGGCTCGCTTGGCCTGCTTGCGCGGCTCATAGCCGCAGCTGGCCAGATCCGGGCTCATTTTCTTGCCCTGATAGTCGATGTCACAGCCGCAGTAAAAGGTGGTGACCGCAGGCTGGCTGCGGTAGAGCTTCACCAGATCCTGCTTGGCTTCGCGAAAGGTCTGGGCGTGCAGGGGGGCGCTGAGCAGCGGCAAACCGGCCAGCAGGGTCAGGGCGAGGGAGGAGATGAAACGCATGGGATTCCTTGCAAAACGGGGTGATTGACGAACGATGGTGGGCACCCTACCACAGGGGCGCGACACACGCTGGCTTACTGCTCTGGCTCCGGCCGTTCCCGCTCCAGCGGTTGCTTGCAGCGGCGGCAGTGGTAGCGGGCCTCGCCGCGCACCACCTTGTTGTGGCGGCGTATCGACAGTTGATGCTGCTGGCAGTGACAGCGATAGGGCACAGTGCACTGGGCCAGTACCGCCAGATCGAAGCTGTGGGTGGTTCTGGGCTCAAGGCCGAACAGCTCCCGCATCACCGATTGCCACTGGCGGCCGTGGGGCAAGACCCGGCTTTTGCCGCGACCTTCACCCCACAGGGCATAGACCAGCAGATGGGCCACCTCGTGGGGCACGACCTCATCCAGAAACGCCTGCTGGTTGGCCTGATAGAGGGCGGGATTGAAGCGCAGCTCCCAGGTTTGCAGCCGCGCCGATCCCGCCGCCCGGCCCCGCATATTGCAGTAGATCTGCGGGCGGGGGAAGGTGCGGCCAAGGCGCGCCTCGGCCTGCACAAAACAGGCTTCTACGCGTTGTTGCAGCAGGGCGACAAGCTGGGCAGGGGTGGCAGACATCAACATCTCGTCAAATGGCGGATAAGCAAAAGGGGAGCCAGGCTCCCCTTCTATCACAACAGCGAGCCTTACAGGCCAGCGGCGGAACGCAGCAGTTCGGCCTTGTCGGTCTGCTCCCACGGGAACTCGTCGCGACCGAAGTGACCGTAGGCAGCGGTAGCCTGGTAGATCGGGCGCTTCAGATCCAGCATTTCGATCAGGCCATACGGGCGCAGTTCGAAGTGCTCGCGTACCAGCTTGACCAGCAGCTCTTCGGCGACCTTGGCAGTGCCGAAGGTCTCGACGCTGATGGAGGTCGGCTCGGCCACGCCGATGGCGTAGGAGATCTGGATTTCACAGCGATCGGCCAGACCGGCGGCAACGATGTTTTTGGCAACGTAGCGGGCGGCGTAAGCAGCGGAGCGGTCAACCTTGGACGGATCCTTACCGGAGAAGGCGCCACCACCGTGACGGGCCATGCCGCCGTAGGTGTCGACGATGATCTTGCGACCGGTCAGACCGCAGTCACCCATCGGGCCGCCGATAACGAAACGGCCGGTCGGGTTGATGAAGTATTTTGTGTCCTTGTTGACCCACTCGGCCGGCAGCACCGGCTTGATGATCTCTTCGCGTACCGCTTCAACCAGATCTTTGTGGCTGATGGATTCGGCGTGCTGGGTAGACAGCACAACGGCATCCACACCGATGATCTTGCCTGCGTCGTCGTAGGCGAAGGTCAGCTGGCTCTTGGCATCCGGACGCAGCCACGGCAGGGTGCCGTTCTTGCGCACTTCAGCCTGACGCTTCACCAGCAGGTGAGAGTAGGTGATGGGGGCCGGCATCAGCACGTCGGTTTCGTTGGTGGCGTAGCCGAACATCAGGCCCTGGTCGCCAGCGCCCTGCTCCAGCGGATCGCTGCGGTCAACGCCCTGGTTGATATCCGGGGACTGCTTGCCGATAGCGTTCAGCACGGCGCAGGAGTCAGCATCGAAGCCCATGTCGGAGTGGGTGTAGCCGATTTCACGTACGGTATCACGCACGATCTCTTCGATATCAACCCAGGCAGAGGTGGTTACTTCGCCGGCCACCATGACCATACCGGTCTTGACCAGGGTCTCGCAGGCAACGCGTGCCTTGGTATCTTGCTTGAGGATGGCGTCCAGTACCGCATCGGAGATCTGGTCCGCAATCTTGTCGGGATGGCCTTCGGAGACCGACTCGGAAGTAAACAGCTTTGCCATGATAAGAGTCTCAGCTTGTCTGGGTTATCGCCACAGCAATAACCGGATGAATGGGATGGTGTAGAGGTATCTACATCTGGACGTCTATTTTAATTAGCGCCCCCCCCGATTGCCAGCACTATTTTGTCGCGCAGTGTCCAATGGGTCACAAGCGGTGCTCTCCTATCCCGAAAGGGATGGAAATCAAACGTTTTTCTCTGGTTGCTTTGGTCAATAGAGGGCAAGAAAAGCGATTGTCCTCCCAAAGCCACTTTATTCATCCAGATAATATTTGCACGCCGCGCGCCCTGCTGGGACAATAACGCGCCTTAATCTTGGCCATCAAATGAAGCAATCGCAGGAGATTCAGATGCCTTCTCGTAAAGAGCTTGCCAATGCCATTCGTGCATTGAGTATGGATGCCGTTCAAAAAGCCAACTCCGGTCACCCGGGCGCCCCCATGGGAATGGCGGATATCGCCGAAGTGCTGTGGCGTAGCCACCTCAGACATAACCCGAACAACCCCAAGTGGGCCGACCGCGACCGTTTCATTCTCTCCAACGGCCACGGCTCCATGCTGCTGTACTCCCTGCTGCACCTCTCCGGTTATGACCTCTCCATCGACGATCTGAAAAACTTCCGCCAACTGCACTCTCGCACCCCGGGTCACCCGGAGTACGGCTATGCACCGGGCGTGGAAACCACCACTGGCCCGCTGGGTCAGGGCATCACCAACGCCGTTGGTATGGCGATCGCCGAAAAAGCCATGGCTGAGCAGTTCAACCAGCCGGGCCACGATATCGTTGACCACTACACCTACGCCTTTATGGGCGACGGCTGCCTGATGGAAGGTATCTCCCACGAAGCGTGCTCCCTGGCAGGTACCCTGCAACTGGGCAAATTGATCGCGTTCTGGGATGACAACGGTATCTCCATCGACGGTCACGTAGAAGGCTGGTTCACCGACGACACCGTCAAGCGTTTCGAAGCCTACGGCTGGCACGTAATCCCGGCTGTTGACGGTCACAGCCCGGAAGCCATCAATGCCGCCATCGAAGCCGCCAAGGCCGAGACCGGCAAGCCGACCCTGATCTGCTGCCGCACCATCATCGGTTACGGCTCCCCGAACAAATCCGGTTCTCACGACTGCCACGGTTCACCGCTCGGCAACGACGAGATCGCCGCTGCTCGTGCCTTCCTGAAGTGGGACCACGCTCCGTTCGTTATCCCGGCCGATATCGCTGCCGAGTGGAACGCTCAGGAGAAGGGTGCTGCACTGGAAGCCGACTGGGCTGCCAAGTTCGCTGCCTATGAAGCCGCTCACCCGACGCTGGCTGCCGAATTCAAGCGCCGCACCGCTGGCGAACTGCCGGCCAACTGGGCTGCCGAATCCGCCAAGATCATCGAAACCCTGCAAGCCAACCCGGCCAAGATTGCTACCCGTAAAGCGTCCCAGAACTCTCTGGAAGCGTTCGGCAAGCTGCTGCCGGAGTTCATGGGTGGCTCTGCCGACCTGGCGCCGTCCAACCTGACCATGTGGTCCGGCTCCAAGTCCCTGACCAACGACGATGCCTCCGGCAACTACATCCACTACGGTGTACGCGAGTTCGGCATGTCCGCCATCATGAACGGTATCGCCCTGCACGGTGGTTTCATCCCCTACGGCGCTACCTTCCTGATGTTCATGGAGTACGCCCGCAACGCCCTGCGCATGGCCGCCCTGATGAAGCAGCGCGCTATCTTCGTTTACACCCACGACTCCATCGGTCTGGGTGAAGATGGCCCGACTCACCAGCCGGTTGAGCAGATCGCCTCCCTGCGTCTGACTCCGAACATGAGCACCTGGCGTCCGTGTGACCAGGTTGAATCTGCCATCGCCTGGAAACACGCCATCGAGCGTACCGACGGCCCGACCTCGCTGATCTTCTCTCGTCAGAACCTGGCCCAGATGGACCGTACTGCCCAGCAGCTGGCCGATACCGCCAAGGGTGGCTACGTGCTGAAGGATTGCGCCGGTACTCCGGAGCTGATCCTGATCGCCACCGGTTCCGAAGTGGAACTGGCCGTTGCCGCTTACGAGCAGCTGACTGCCAAGGGCCGTGCCGTGCGCGTGGTCTCTCTGCCGTCTACCGACGTGTTCGACGCTCAATCTGCCGAGTACAAAGAGTCTGTCCTGCCATCTTCCGTCACCAAGCGTGTGGCCATCGAAGCCGGCATCGCTGACTACTGGTACAAGTACGTCGGTTTCGGCGGCAAGATCATTGGTATGACCACCTTCGGTGAGTCTGCACCGGCCGAGCTGCTGTTCAAGGAATTCGGCTTTACCGTGGAAAATGTGGTTGCGACCGCAGAGTCCCTGTAATCCCTGATTGCTTTGTATAGAACTGAAAAGCGCCTCCCTCGGGAGGCGCTTTTTTTATTGAAATTTATAAATATCATTTATGGATAGAAGTAAATAATATTGATAGGGTTGCAAGTAATGCGAAAAGTTAAACTTTAATAAAGTACAAATAAGGATCGACATGGGAAAAATATCTTTTACCGAAAGAGAAATACAGGATTGTATTTGGAGTAATCGAGAGCGCTTTGACTCGTTCTTAGATGAACCTGTAGGTCTAGATATTTTTAAATTTGAAGATGACTTATCAAACGTTTCAGCACAGAATTTAATAAGAAATAGAATCAACAAAAAACTGGAGGAGTTTCACGCCAAACTATACGGCATTAAATTAATTGGGTGTGAAGTTCCTTTAGAACAGCAATCAAATTCAACAATTAGAGCTGATTTTTTAGCTACATTTCCTGGCGATACTGGGGTGGGGATTATAGAGTTAAAGAAAAGTGAACAGACTGAAAGACAAGCATTTACTGAGCTGCTTGCATATTCAAACCATCTGACAACATTATTTCCTGCTATGAGTAGAGAAGATAGTGTTTATATTTTGATATCACCGATGGAAACTCGTATCGCGCGAGATGCTGTCATTCAAACATTAACATTTGATAATCGGAAAATAGTTGCTCTGATCCCCTATTTTGACGATCCAAGTAATATAGCCTCTTTGAGGCTGAAGTTATGGATTCCGACAGATAATGAGTTGGCAACGTTCAGTCATGTTATTTTTAAAGAAGATAACTTTAGTGTTTGTAAGATTGTCTGGGAGTACGATGAAGAACGTTGGGATGCTCCTAAGGGAGAAAATCCCTCTGCTGAATTAAGAGAGCAATTCAATAGTATATCGACAATTGCCGCTCAAAAAATGGAAGAATCAGGGATTCATGGTTTTGTATATTGCTCTCAACTTTGGTCAGAGCTGTCTGAAAAATTCCCATACACCAACTCCCTTGTATTAGTTGGGTTGAACCCTTATGCGGCTGCAAGTGCACAGTACTTGGTCGATAATAAAAAAATTAAACCAAGTGAGATTCCTGCGCCACTAAATTATTTGCCAAACATTTGTGACTTAATTAAAAAAGGAGTTCCACGCGATGATAATGAAGATACAATGTCTGATTTATATGCGGTGTGGAGCTCTCAGCTATTTATAATAGGTCGGAGTGTTGTTGAAGCGGTCACTCAGACAACAGATGGGGAAAAAGGAGATATTGATCAAGGCTTTTTAGATTGGGAAGAATATCAACGGTCTCTTCTAGAGGATGTTTACTGTCATAGCTTTCTTGTAAGACCAACAGGCTTATTAAGGCGGTTATATGAAGATGTAACAGATCTTGATTATAAAGCATCTCATTTTTATGGCCTTACTGAACATCCCATTCATGGTGACATGCCATATCTTGGAGTTGACTATCTAACTTCACAAAGTTACTTTCGGTTCTTCATAAGAAGAATGTTTCATACTGATGAGGCTGAGCTCGCAGGTTCGATTAGCGAAGCATAATCGGACGTTCGCGTTTTTAAGGCGATTCAATAAAAATAATGTTCCTCCCTGTTACCAAAAAAGAGACCGGCCATCAGCCGGTCTCTTTTTTATTTCCCGCAACATTACACCTGCGGCGGGGTGCTTTCCGCATTGGACATTACCGCATCAATTTGCACCAGGACGCCAGCGGGCAGCTCGCTCACGCCAATCACGGTGCGGGCAGGCAGATAACCCGGGAAATATTTGGTGTAGATGGCGTTGACCGCATCCAGATCCGCGATATTGGCGAGCTGGATATTGACCTTGACGATATCGTCCATCACATGGCCGATGCTCTCCACAATCGCTTTGATATTGCTCAGGCACTGGGCGGTCTGCTCCTTGATGCAGCCAGCCAGGATCTTGCCGGTGGCGGGGTCTATCGGCAGTTGGGCAGAGAGATGGTTGTAGTGAGAGAAGGCAACGGTCTGGGTGTGCAGCGGGCTGCGCGGTGCCTTGTCGGTATTGCGGGCACGGATCACCAGATTGTGACGATCTTCCACCAGTTGCGGCGGGGTGCCGTCACCGTGGGAGATGACCGCATCCATCTGCACCCGTGCCCCCATGGGCAGAGCGGCGGCACTGACTACCGAGCGGGCGGGCAGATAGGCCACGGCGCGGGCGATGGCGGAGTCGGGGAAGAAGGTGGTGTAGACCTCGTTGACGGCCTCCAGATCGGCCAGATCGGTCAGATAGACGGTGACCTTGACGATATCGTCAAACGGCACGTCGATGCTCTCCAGCACCGCCTTGATATTGCGCAGGCACTGGCCCGCCTGCTCCTTGATGTCACCGGCGACCAGTTGGCCCGAGGCCGCATCGACCGGCAGCTGGGCACCGATATTGTTGTAGTGGGAGAAGGCCACAGTATGGGTGGAGAGCGGATTGTGCGGCGCCTTGTCACTGTTGCGGGCCAGTTTAATCAGCTGGCAGGGGGCTTGCGGGAAGGTGCCTTCGCCGTTGGAGATGATGGCATCGATCTGCACCAGCGCGCCCAGCGGCAGGGCGGCGACGGCGAGGGTGGTGCGGGTCGGCAGATAGCCCGGGAAGAATTCGCGATAGACGGCGTTGACCGCCTCCAGATCCGCCATCTCTTTCAGGAAGATGGTCGCTTTGACCATATCGTCCATCACATGGCCGATGCTCTCGATGATTGCCTTGAGGTTGCTCAGGCACTGTCTGGCCTGCGCAGTGACATCGCCACTCACCATCTTGCCGGTGGCCGGATCGACCGGCAGCTGGGCGGAGATATTGTTGTAATGAGAAAACGCCACCGTTTGGGTGCAGGGACCCAGATCCTGGGGTGCATGGGGGGTATTTCTTGCCGACTTGATGATGGTGCCACTCATAGATATGCCTCTTATTAATATTTGTTGTTCATTCAGGTACAGGTTTACCCCATCTTGTTGTGCGCCACGGCACTGCGCCAGCGGCGGCATCCTCGGTTATTATTTGTGATCCACTCAATCGCTGAGAGGAATAAGGGAGAAGAGGACAGGGTAGATATTTCAGACGCTGCGATTCTATGAGTGGCTATCAGGGGTTGCAAACCGCTGATTGCATTTCTATGAGATGGCTCAATGGGCGCAAATTTAATCATATTGCTATTCAATTCACCCGAAATAGGAGCCAATTTGTGCGCAAATGGTGCCGAACCGGCGGACAGCCTTGCCCTGACTGGGTTTGCTCTCCCCCTCTGCGGGATATTGGCGTGTGAATAAAGGGTTAATATTATGCGCCGATGTGCAAATAATGCATATTATGGTGCATGGATATCTTTTTTCAGCTCTTTTAAGGGGCTATGAAAATCCCCGTGAATATGCATATCCACCTTATTAAAGATACCTCTGGAATATAATTCACGGCTTTTGCATTCCTCTCTGTTAATGATGATTCCGGCATACTCGATGACGCCTTGCTGGCAGCCGGGATCTGTTATTCGCGCCATAAAATTATATGCCATGAATTTGCACGGCGGATTTGCTCCTGCTGCACAGGAGTGGGGAGCATGGCGTTGGCGTTGGCGTTGGCGTTGGCGTTGGCGTTGGCGTTGGCGTGACAGCGTGCGGGAGCGGTGGCGCTGGATGAGAGATGGCGCTGGATGAGGGAGGGGAGGTGGTGGCAATCCGCTTATTTTCACGCCGGTTGCATCCCCCGATGGGTGGGGTTGCCCCGCATCATAGGTTTTTCCACTTTTTGCAGCTTTGTCTGATCTCCCTCTTATCTGTGGCTGGTTGTGATGATTGGGATGGTTTTCAGGGCTCGGGAACAGCTCAGGTGATTTCGCAGGTATAAAGTTCAATATGCTGTTTTTAAAGGGAAATGCGTCAAAAAATGGATTTATCGACCTCTTTTTATGGTTTCTTGATGAAACCGTTAATTAGTGGCGTGATTGCGAGTCAGGTCGCTTTTTTCACTCGCTATTAATCGTATGATTAATAAGGTAATCAAGGAGCCCTGACGGAGAGAATCGATGCACCGGCAGGCCATTGCCCAGGATTGGCAAGCGAGATCGCATCGCGATCATCATTACCTGACTGTGGAGGATTTATGCTGGGTTTCGTTCTGGGCGATATGTATTGTCAAACATCTGGGCAGCGGTTACCTCCTCGCCTGGGAAAGAGCTTTCCCATTCCTGCCGATTACCGACTGCGCGGCCGGGTATCCGCCGCCATCATGACCATCGAGAGCCTGCTCGATACCCCTTATCCGCAAAAGCAGTTTCGTGATCTGGTCTTTGGCGCCTTTATCGAGCGCCAGCGTCGGCTGTTTGGTGAACATGTGATTGTGGCCCGCATGGAAGGGGAGGAGGGGCTGGAGCTGTCGATTGATCTCTCGTTTGTCAGCACCGCCGTACCTGTGGGCCTGCTGGCCATCTCTGAAGAGCTGGCTCTCGCCACGGCGCCGCGTCCCAAGAAGAGCCATCCCCACTACGAGGCGCTGTGCAAGGCGATCGACTGCATGGTGATGCTGATGTTTTATGGCAAGGTGATCCGCCAGCGGAATACGGTGTTGGAAAATATCGGCCATCAGTTTGGTTATCAGCCCGCGGCGACCCTGACGGCGCGTGTTGGCAAGGGTGGGGAGGATGATTACGACGCCTTCATGGTCAATATCATGACCTGTATTGCTCACTCCAACTCGCTCAAGGAGGCGCTGGAGAACGCCAGCCGGATGGGAATTCAGGAGCCCGCTTTCTTCTGCATCGTCGGGGCGATTGCCAGCACCCTGTGGGGCGTGCCCAGACTGTGGGCGTATCAGGCTTCACAGCTGATCCATCGCTCCCACCATCACTACATCCAGAATCTGCTTCGCTGTGAAACCCGTGCCGGGCGGCGGCATATCAATCTGGAGCCGCCAAAGCCCCCGCTGTTTGCACCGATCCGGCAACAGGTTGTGCGTCTGTTCAAGGGAGCACACTGATCCGCAGCCCCCTTGTCATCACTCAGGCAGGATAAAGCGCCCCCAGTACAGCCGGACGGCTGGCGCCGGTGACGGCGGGCAGGTTACCCGGCTTGCGGTGAACAAAGCACATGGCCAGCCAGGCAAAGGCAGCGCCTTCCACCCAGTCGGGGGCAAGGCCCAGCTCGGCAGTGCTGGCGATGCGCCATGCAGGCAGCAGGCTGGCCAGCTCCTTCAGCAAGGGGGCGTTATGGGCTCCGCCGCCGCAGACAAACAGCTCGGCTTTCGGCTGGCTGGTACCGACTGATTCGGGCCGGGCGGGCAGTTGGCGGGCGATGCTGTGGCTGGTGAGCGCCTGCAGTGTGCGCTGCACATCCACGGGGGCGTATGAAGTGTCTGCCAGCTCGCCATCGAGCCAATCGAGGGTAAACATCTCCCGTCCGGTGCTCTTTGGGGCGGGGGCGGCGAAATAGGGGTGAGCCAGCAGTTTCTCCAGCAGGGCCGGGATGGGCTTGCCACTGGCTGCCCATTTGCCACCGGCGTCATAGCTGCCGCCGTGGGGTTGATGGCGGCGATACCAGCCATCGAGCAGGGTGTTGGCCGGGCCGGTATCAAAACCATAGACACCGCCCGGATTGCCCGGCAGCACCGAGATATTGGCGATGCCGCCGAGGTTCAGCACCACTCGCAGGGCGCCGGGTTTGGCAAACAGCGCCTGATGGAAGGCGGGCACCAGCGGCGCCCCCTGACCACCGAGGGCCATATCCATGGTGCGAAAATCGGCGATAACGTCGATGCTGGTTAGCGCCGCTAGCAGGGCGGCGTTGCCGATCTGCAGGGTAAAGCCAAGCTGGGGGCGATGGCGGATCGTCTGGCCGTGGCTGCCGATGGCGCGAATATCTTTGGGCTCAAGCTTCGCCTTGGCCAGCAGCGCGTGGGTGGCGGCGGCAAACTCTCGCGCTACCAGATTATCGGCCACCCCCATGCGGTCGATTTCGTTGTCGCCCGGGGTGCAGAGGGCATGCAGCGTGCGGGCGGTCTCTTGCGGCCAGGGGTGACAAAGCGCCGCTTCGACCCGCAGTTCATCCCCGGCGATCATCACCAGCACGGCATCAATGCCGTCCATGCTGGTTCCCGACATCAGACCGATATAGCGCTCAGCCATGGTGTCTCCTTACATTGCTGTTCGAAAATACGGTGTGCAGAGAGGGTGAAGAGGGGAACGGCTTTCATCCCATGCCACATGGCGTGGTCTTTGACATCAGACCGCTATAACGCTCAACCATGTTGCATCCTCAATGCGGACCGGAAAAAGAGTGAGAGAGACAGGATAGATAAGCCCTTGCTTCCGTGCCACATGCCGCTCCCGGTGTTCCATCTCATCTTATGCCCGAAAGTGGACTCATTTCAATCTGATTGCCTGGCGCGGGTTCAATAAAAGGGGCTGGCAGGGCCTTCACCCTGCCAGCCCTGATGACTTAGTTGCCGCGACTATCCCGCTTGTTCTGGGCCAGCTGCAGCTCGGGGTTGTCGAGCTTGGCCAGTTGCGGCATCGCCAGCTTTTTGAAGTTGGCCAGCTCGCGGCCGCTCAGGGTCTCTGCCTGCGGCAGGGTGAGGGTGCGCGGGTTCTTGTGAATGCCGCCCACCACGAATTCGTAGTGCAGGTGCGGGCCGGTGACGCGGCCGGTGCCACCCAGGGTACCGATGGTCTGCCCCTGCTTCACCCGCTGCCCCTTGTTGACGGTGCGCTTGGAGAGGTGCAGGTACTTGGTCACATAGTTGCCGGCATGCTTGATAAAGACGTAGTTGCCGTTGAACTGGTTGTAACCGGCGGCCACCACGCTGCCGGAGCCCGCCGCCATGATGGGGGTGCCCACCGGCGCCACATAGTCGATGCCGTTATGGGGGCGGATCTTGCCGGTCACAGGATGGAGGCGGCGCGGGTTGAAGTTGGAGCTGATGTATTTGAAGTTGACCGGCGCGCGCAGGAAGCTCTTGCGCATCGCCTTCCCTTCCGGGGTGTAGTAGTTGCCATCTTCATTGAGCACGGCGCGGTAGGCGGTGCCCTGGTTGACGAACTCGGCCGCCAGAATATCGCCAGAGGCGACCCGCTCGTCGTCGCGGAACTTGTCTTCATAGACCACCCGGAAGCTGTCCCCCGGCTGCAAGTCCTGGGCAAAGTCGATATCCCAGCCGAAGATGGCGGCCAAGTCCATGATCTGATCTTCGGTCATTCCCGCATCCACCGCGGCGCCCCAGAAGCTGGAGCGGATCTCCCCTTTGCTTACCTGTTCGCGGGTGTCGAGGGCGATCTTGACGTTGCGGGCGACAAAGGTCTCCTCCTTGCGGCTCACCTTGAGCGCCTGCTCCAAGCTGTGGGGGTAATAGAGGCTGTGCAACTGGCCATCTTCGGTCAGCTTGAAGGTGAGCTCCTGCCCCGGTTGCAGCATGCGCAGGGGATCGCTGCCCTCGAGCTGGTCGATCAGGTGCAGATCCGTGGTGCTCAGGCCAATGCGCTGGAAGATCACCCCCATGTTGTCGCCACGGCGTACTTTCACCTGCTTGGTGATGTAGCGCGGTTTGGGCGGGGTAACGGGCTGGGCGGCCTCGGCTGGCAGCTCGTCGTTTAGCGCGTTGTCGTTGGCCGGTTCCCGCAGGGCAATTTCGTTGCCGTTTTCATCGACCCGTGTTGCTACTGCCTGTTCGCTTGGCCAGGCAGCCAGCATCATGATCATGATGCTCAAGATCAGCACCATCTTGCGGTGCCAGTGGGGGAGTGCGTTGAAGGCGTGCCAAATAACCATGAGAAGCAGATGAAGTCGGGCAGAATGGACGGATTTTACAGCCTTTCCAATTGGCCCGCCATTCCAGTAATATGTTTGGCCCTGTGGAATCGTGATGGAGAGTCAAAAAATGTCCCAGCTCGAGGTGGCGCTAGCCGAGATCAAGCGCGGAGCGGAAGAAATTCTGGTTGAAGAAGAACTTGTCGCCAAGTTGAAGGAAGGGCGCCCGCTGCGCATCAAGTTGGGCATGGACCCGACCGCCCCCGACATTCACTTGGGTCATACCGTGATCCTCAACAAGCTGAAGACCTTCCAGGATCTGGGCCATGAAGTGATCCTGCTGATCGGTGACTTCACTGCCATGGTGGGTGACCCCTCCGGCAAGAACGCCACCCGTCCGCCGCTCTCCGAAGAGGCCATCAAGCACAACGCCCTCACCTATGCGGAGCAGGCGTTCAAGATCCTCGACCCGGCCAAGACCCGCATCGAGTACAACTCGACCTGGCTGAGCGAGCTGGGGGCGACCGGCATGATCAAGCTGGCGGCCAAGCAGACCGTGGCCCGCATGATGGAGCGCGACGACTTCAAAAAGCGCTACACCGGCGGCCAATCCATCGCGATTCACGAATTCCTCTATCCGCTGCTGCAAGGCTATGACTCGGTCGCGCTGAAGGCGGACGTTGAGCTGGGTGGTACCGACCAGAAGTTCAACCTGCTGATGGGCCGCGAGCTGCAAAAAGATGCCGGCATGGCGACCCAGTGTGTGCTGATGATGCCGCTGCTGGTGGGTCTGGATGGCGTCAAGAAGATGTCCAAGTCCGCAGGCAACTACATCGGCGTTCACGACGCTCCGGGCGAGATGTTCGGCAAGATCATGTCCATCACCGATGACCTGATGTGGAACTACTACGAGCTGCTCTCCTTCCGTCCGCTGGCTGAAATCGAAGAGTTCAAGGCAGGCATCGCTGCCGGTACTCTCAACCCGCGCGACGTGAAGATCTGGCTGGCCAAAGAGATCATCGCCCGTTATCACGACATTGCTGCGGCAGAAGCGGCCCACGAAGATTTCACCCAGCGCTTCTCCAAGAACGCCATCCCGGACGAGATGCCGGAAATCGAGCTGGCTCTGGAAGGCGAAGGTCTGGCCATTGCCAACCTGCTGAAAGAGGCCGATCTGGTGGCCACCACCTCCGAAGCGCTGCGGATGATCAAGCAGGGCGCGGTCAAGGTGGATGGCGAGAAGCTGGACGATGGCAAGGCACTCATCGGTGCCGGTACCGCTGTCTATCAGGTCGGCAAGCGCAAGTTTGCCCGGGTGACTGTCAAATAAGCAGTACCGTTAAATAAGCCGTCGCATCAGGCAAGCTGGCCATCAGGCCGGTTCAAGCTTGTTCAACAGGGCCTCCTTCGGGAGGCCTTGTCGTATCTGGGCGGCACGGATCTGGGCGATAAAGTGCCGCAGCACGGCACTGCTTGGGTGTGGCCGTGTCGCCAGACTGATACTGGTCATCATGCCGTTGCCCTCAATGGGGTGATAACTGACCCCGAGCGGGCGCAGCGCCGCCACTGAGCTGGGCACCAGAGTCACGCCAAAGCCCGCCTGCACCATGCCGACGGTGGAGATCACTTGCGGACATTCAGGCCCCAGTATCGGCTCGAAGCCCGCCTCTCGGCAGAGACCCACGATGCCGTCATAGAGCCCGGGCCCGATGGCGTGGGGAAACAGAATAAAACTCTCGTCCTTCAGGCAGGCCAGTGGCAAGGGGCCCGGCTTGGCCTTGGGGTGGCTGGTCGGCAGGGCGATCAGCAGCGGCTCCTGCTCGATAAGGTGGTGGGCAAATCCCTCGCTACCGCGGCAGGGGAGCCGCAAGATGGCGGCGTCCAGCCGATCGTTGCGCAGCGCTTCCACCAGTGCCGGCATGGTGCCCTCCTGCGGGCTGAGGGCTACCTCGGGGTAGCGCTCCCGATAGTCGTGCAACAGGGTCAGCACCGCAGGGTGGAGCACGGTGGAACCGGCGAAGCCGATCCTCAGCGCCCCCTGCTCGCCCCGAGCAATCCGCTTTACCTTCAGTTTTGCCGCATCGGCCAGCGCCAGGATCTGCGCCGCATCCCGATAGAGGCTCTCGCCCGCCTCGGTCAGTTCGACACTGCGGGTCAAACGGCGCAGCAGCGGGGTGCCCAGGGTCTCTTCCAACTTGCGGATCTGCTGGCTCAGGGGCGGCTGGGCCATGTTGAGTGATTCGGCTGCGCGGGTGAAATTCTGCTTTTCAACAACGGCCATGAAGTAGCGGAGCGTACGAAGTTCCATATCGATTGAGTCTCAAAGTCATGGGATCAGCGTATTGGTGTTGAAATGTGAACCAAGTCACCATTGGATCCGAACGCTAACAGGATTCACGGTGGAGGTGAAACCCGAATGGAACATATTGCAACATCTGACAGTGCCGGGTGCAGCTGTGCCCTCGAAGTGAGCCAGCAGTTTTCCCGCTGGCGCAGGCAGCATGACGGTGGCGAGATCTACCAGAGTTCCCTGATGAGCGCCCTGCTGGCGGGGGTCTACGAAGGGGAGACCACCATGAGCGAGCTGCTGCGCCACGGCGACTTTGGCCTTGGCACCTTCAACCACCTCGATGGCGAGCTGATCGCCTTCGAGCGCCAGATCCACCAGTTGCGCTCCGATGGCTCGGCCCGGCCCGCCCGCGCCGATCAGAAGACCCCCTTTGCGGTGATGACCCATTTTCGCCCCTGTCTGGAGCGTCGCTTCGATCACCCCCTGAGCCGTGACGAGATCCACCAGTGGGTGGATCGGCTGGTGGGTTCCGACAACGTCTTCGTCGCCCTGCGCCTCGACGGCCAGTTTGAAACGGCCAAGGTACGAACCGTGCCGCGTCAGGAGCCCCCCTATCGCCCCATGCTGGAAGCTATCGAACAGCAGCCGCTGTTCCGCTTTGCCGCGGTGGCGGGAACTCTGGTGGGCTTTCGCTGCCCGCCGTTCGTGCAGGGAGTTAATGTAGCGGGCTTTCACGAGCACATGATCACCGCCGATCGCAAGGGGGGCGGTCATCTGCTCGACTACACCATGGCCCACGGCACCCTGCGACTTTCTGTGGTGCGTCACCTCAATCTGGCCCTGCCATCGGATCCCGCTTTCCGGCAGGCCGACCTCAACCCCGCCGATCTCGATCGCGCCATTCAGGCCGCCGAAGGCTGATAGACAAGGAGCAATATCATGGAAAACAGACAGTGGAAGTGCGGTGCCGAGCTGGTGGTTCGTCATCTGGAGGCGCAAGGGGTCAAGCAGGTGTTCGGGATCCCGGGGGCCAAGATTGACCGGGTGTTCGATGCGCTGGAGGACTCCCCCATCGAGACCATAGTGGTGCGCCACGAGGCGAACGCCGCCTTTATGGCGGCCGCCGTGGGGCGTCTCACCGGCAAGGCGGGGGTGGCGCTGGTCACCTCGGGCCCCGGTTGCTCCAACCTTATTACCGGGTTGGCGACCGCCACCTCGGAGGGGGACCCCATGGTGGCGTTGGGCGGTGCGGTTCGCCGTGCCGATGGCCTCAAACTCACTCATCAGAGCATGGATACGGTCAACCTCTGCCGTCCGGTCACCAAGTTCAGTGCCCAGGTCAACAGCGGGGCGGCAATTTCGGAAGTGATGGCCAACGCCTTTCGCGCCGCCGAGCTGGGACGGCCGGGGGCGGCGTTCGTCAGCCTGCCGATGGACATCATCAACAAGCCGGTGCAGGGCAATGTGTTGGTGCCCCGCGAGGTGCCGGAGCCGGGCTGCGCCGATGAGCAGAATATGGAGCAGGCATTGACCCTGCTGCGCAACGCCCAGAATCCGGTGGTGCTGCTCGGCCTGATGGCGAGCCGGCCGGAGAATGCCGAGGCAGTGCGCGCCTTCCTCGACAAGGCGCGGCTGCCGGTGACCGGTACCTATCAGGCTGCCGGGGTGGTGGACAGTTGCCACTTCGATGACTTTGCCGGACGGGTGGGGCTCTTTAACAACCAGCCGGGGGATCAGCTGCTGGCAGGGGCTGATCTGGTGATCTGCATCGGCTACAGCCCCATCGAGTACGACCCCGTGTTGTGGAATGGCGACCGGGAGCGGCGCATCCTCCATATCGACGTGCTGCCTGCCGATATCGACAGCAGCTACTGCCCGACCGCCGAGCTGGTGGGGTCGATCCGTGCCAACCTGTTGCAGCTGACCCGCATCATGGGCAATCCGAAAATCCGTCCCCCCGAGGTGGATCGGCTGTTGCAAGGGGTGCGCCAGCAGCGGTTGCGACTGGCGATGCGGGCCGACGATCTGCACGGCAATCCGGTTCACCCCTTGCGTATCGTGCGCGAGCTGCAGGATCTGGTGCGCGACGACATGACCCTCTGCGTCGACATGGGCAGCTTCCATATCTGGATTGCCCGCTACCTTTACAGCTTCCGCGCCCGTCAGGTGTTGATCTCCAATGGTCAGCAGACCATGGGGGTGGCACTGCCGTGGGCCATCGGTGCGGCGCTGGTGCGGCCGGGTGAGAAGGTGATCTCGGTATCGGGGGATGGCAGCTTTATGCAGTCGAGCATGGAGCTGGAGACGGCGGTGCGGCTCAAGAGCAATATCGTTCACATCATCTGGGTCGATAACGGCTACAACATGGTGGCGATGCAGGAGCAGCAGAAGTATTGCCGCACCTCCGGCGTCTCTTTTGGCCCCATCGACTTCAAACGCTATGCCGAATCGTTCGGGGCGGCCGGTTTCGCGGTGCGCTCGGCCGACGAGCTGCGCCCCACCCTGCGGGCCGCACTGGCGGTGGAGGGGCCTGCGGTGGTGGCCATTCCGGTGGATTACTCCGACAACCCGGGGCTGATGGCCCAGCTCAGGCCAGAAGTATTGGCATAAGTGTGGGCAGCAGTGCTGGCCTGAATCCCTGTGTAAGAGCAGGCAGACCCGTCCATATAGCAAAAACCGGCATCAATGGATGCCGGTTTTTTATTGTTTTGCGGGATGGGTGGCCTTAACGGGCCAGCTGGACGGCGGCGCGTGCGCGGGCCGGTTGTGGGCGCTGTTTGGCTTTTGGCGCGCAGGCTATCTTCAGGCGCAGCCACTCGCGCCACAGCAGCCAGCAGAGCGGCAGGGTGAGCAGCAGCACGGTCGCGGGCTGGGCCATCAGCACCCCATCACGGCCCCACAGTTGCGGCAGCAGGAAGATGAGCGGCAGCAGCAACACGGTTTTGGCGATGGAGATGACCAGTGCCTGACGGGTACGCGCCATGGATTGCAGCAGCACTATGCCGAACATGATGATCCCCTCCAGCGGAATGGCGCCGAGGTTGAGGGTCAGGCTGCTGATGGCAGCGGCCAGCAGTTCGGGATCCTTGTCGCCGGTATAGAGCATGGCGACCTGTCCCGGCAGCAGCTGGATGGTGAGCCACACCAGCATGCCGTAGATAAAGGTGAACTTGAGCCCCATCTCCATCAGGTACTTGAGGTTGCGGTGGCGCTTGGCCCCCGCCGCCTTGCTGATGAGCGGCTGAATGCCGAACGCCAGCCCCTGCAGAATGACGATAAAGACAGCTTCGGTGTAACCGGCCACGGTAAAGCCCGCTAGATCCTTCACATTGCCGTACACCATCAGCTGGCTGTTGTGCAGCATCAGCAGCAGGCCGAGGTTGAACTGGGCAATCAGGCTCGGCAGACCGGTAAAGAGCAGGTGCGGCATGGCGGGAAGGTTGGGCACCAGATCCCGCCAGCTGAGGCGCAGCCGCGCCCAGGGGGTAAAGAAGTAGCCAAGGCCGATCAGGCTCACCGCACCCTCTGCCATCAGGGTGGCCTGCGCTGTACCGATTAATCCCAGCCCCAGCCGACCCACCATGATGTAGTTGAGGATGATATTGAGCACGGCGCCGCTGCTCACCAGCACCATGGCCAGTTTCGGGCGGCCATCGTTGCGCAGCAGATAGGGCACCGCCAGATTGCTGGCCAGCAGCAGGGTACCGCCGCCAATCCAGGTGAGGTAGTCACTCGCCTGTTTCCAGGTCTCGGTGCCCTGTTCAATTCCCAGCCCGAGCAGGATATCGGTGTGGGTGTAATAGAGCAGCACCGGCGCAACTACCCCGAGACCGGCCAGCAGCCAGAGGGCGTTGACCAGCGCCTGACGGGCTAGCGTGTCGTTTTTCGCCCCTTGCTGGAAGGAGATGGCGGTGGCGGCCCCCATGCTGATCATGGCGGCCAGACCGATCAGCACCATGATGACCGGATAGACCAGGTTGATCCCGGCGAGGCCAGCGGCGCCCACATAGTGGCCGACGAAGATGCCGTCGATGAGGTAGTAGGCCCCCGAGACCAGCATGGCAAGAATGGAGGGGAGGGCGTAAGCCCAGAAGCGACGGGTCATGGCCCGTTGCCGCAGTGTTAAATAGGCAGACATATCTGTTCTCTCGGGGAGTTCGATTATCGAACAGCTAGTCTAGATTAATACTTATTTGGTGATAATCAGGGTTTCACTTGATGAATTGCTGAGTATTACTCACTAATCCGGGGTTTTGGTAGTGCGCCTTGAGCATGTCGATCAGGATGCGCAGCCCGCTGCCCAGCTGATGCCGACTGGGATAGAAGAGGTAGAAGCCGGCAAAGGTGGGGCACCAGGGCTCCAGCACGGTGAGCAGTTTCCCCTCCGCGACCTTCTGGCTCACCTCCTCTTCCAGACAGTAGGCGAGCCCCAGCCCCGCCTCGGCGGCGCCCAGATAGAGGGCCGGGGTGCTGGTGGTGAGCGGCCCGGTTACTTCGATCTCCAGCATGGTGCCATCGGCGGCAAAGGCCCAGCGATAGTGATGGTGCGGAGTGAGGCGATAGCCGATGCAGGCGTGGCGGCTCAGCTCGCTCGGGTGCTCCGGCGTACCGTGCTCCGCCAGATAGGCCGGGGAGCCCACCACCAGATAGCGCTGGGGAGGGCCGAGGGGGATGCCGATCATCTCCTTGGGCAGCAGATCGCCATAAAAGAGCGCGGCATCGTAACCATCTTCAATCAGCCGGGGCATCAGCTCCTGCTCCACCACCTCCACCTGCATCCGCGGATAGCGGGCCAGATAGTCGATCAGCACAGGTGCCAGCAGGCTGTCGATGGCGCCGCGCGGAGCGCAGAGCTTGAGTCGTCCCACCGGTTCATCGCTGTTGCGGGCCAGCTCGCAAAGCGCCTCTTCCAGGGTATTGAGGGTGGGGAGCAGCTGCTTGAGCAGCCGCTGGCCCGCTTCGGTCGGCACCACGGCGCGGGTGCTGCGGTTGAGCAGCCGCACCCCCAGACGGGCTTCCAGTCCCTTCAGGCTATGGCTGAGGGCGGAGGCGGAGACCCCGAGTTCGAGGGCGGCCTTGCTGAAACTGCGGTGACGGGCGACGGCGGCAAATACCGCCAGTTCGGCGAGATCGGTACGGGTAATGGTCATCATCAATCAACAAAAAGGCGTGAGTCACAAGGGTACGCCAAGGCCGTGCTGCACACAATCCGCGCTAAACGGGTGGCTTGTTGCAAATATGTAGCTGCTCGCAGGCCATTGATTCCAGTGAAACTAAGTTGAATTGTTAAAAAAAACTCACAATAAGGCGCTTTGAGTGTGATCTTGGTCGTCTGAAAGGCGACCAAAATCAAACTTTGGTTGATTAATTCAAAAAAACGCTGTGATTAATAAGGGCATTTAATTAAAGTCAGCCCATCAAGAGTGGCGCGCGTTAATCGGTTGTTAAGTGAGACGGGCGCCGACCCTCAGGGTCAAAATCTCGCACTGTTGTTTGTTGCAATCCTGTTGTCACAAGGAGTGATGGCCAGGTTGCCGGGGGGCGAGAGGTTAATTTCAAGGACGGACAGCAGGCGTTCCAGGGAGATGGAACCGGGCCAAGGCCCGACCAAACAAGAATCCCATTTTCCTAGATGACAGGAACAACGTATGTCTGACATGAATATTGCAGCTGATGGTCGTTTAGCCAGCAACACCTCCCGCGGCGTCAACAAGGCCGATGTGGTCTGGATGCTGGGTCTGTACGGTACCGCGATCGGTGCCGGTGTGCTCTTCCTGCCAATCAACGCCGGTGTGGGTGGCCTGTGGCCGCTGGTTGCCATGTTGATCCTGGCGCTGCCGCTGACTTTCTTTGCTCACCGTGGTCTGACCCGCTTCGTGCTGTCCGGCTCTACCCGTGATGGCGACATCACTGAAGTAGTAGAAGAGCACTTCGGCAAGACCGCAGGCAAATTCATCACCCTGCTCTACTTCTTTGCCATCTACCCGATCGTGCTGATGTATTCAGTCGCCATCACAAACACCGTCGAGAGCGTGATTGTTCACCAGCTGGGCATGTCTGCACCTCCCCGTGCCGTTCTGTCACTGGCCCTGATCCTCGGTCTGATGGCGGTTGTTCGTCTGGGCGGCCAGGTTATTGTCAAAGCGATGAGCGTGCTGGTATTCCCGTTCGTGCTCACCCTGATGGGTCTGGCGTTCTACCTGATCCCGCACTGGAACGGTGCCATCATCACTGAAGCTCCGGCCCTGTCCGACGCCTTCAACGGTGACTTCATCAAGACCCTGTGGCTGGCTATCCCGGTAATGGTGTTCTCCTTCAACCACTCCCCGATCATCTCCTCCTTCGCGGTGGACAACAAAGGTCGTTACGGTGAAGGTGCCGAGAAGAAGTGCAGCAACATCCTGCTGGGCGCCCACGTCATGATGGTGATGACCGTTATGTTCTTCGTATTCAGCTGCGTACTGAGCCTCTCCCCGGCTGACCTGGCTGCTGCCAAAGAACAGAACATCTCCATCCTGTCCTACCTGGCCAACCACTTCGATAACCCGGTTATCGGTACTGTGGCTCCGCTGATCGCCATGGTTGCCATCAGCAAATCCTTCCTGGGTCACTACCTGGGGGCGCAAGAAGGTATGAACGGCCTGATGGCCAAGGCGCTGCGCGAGAAGGGCAAGAACGTTGACACCAAGCAACTGAACAAAGTCACTGCCGTGTTCATGATCCTGACCACCTGGGCCATCGCTACCATCAACCCGAGCATCCTCGGCATGATTGAAGACCTGGGCGGCCCGATCATCGCAATGCTGCTGTTCCTGATGCCGATGTACGCCATCACCAAGGTTCCGGCCATGCGCAAATACGCTGGCAACATCAGCAACGGCTTCGTGACCATCATCGGCCTGATCGCCATGTCCGGTATCATCTACAAGCTGATTGCCTGATAACTCCGGTTACCAAGTTGAATGAAGAAGCCGCCTCGCAAGAGGCGGCTTTTTTTATGGCTGTTTGGGGCGGCGAGCGGATGCGGTATCGCTACTTCATCAGCTTCTTCACCTCGTCGCTGGCCAGCGCCTTGTTGAATTTGTCCCGCGCCTCTTTCCCCTTGGCAGAGTTGGTAAAGCAGACGTGGAGGGACTTGTCCTCGAGGATCTTGTCGTTGAAGCCGAGGTTGGCGGCAACATCCTTGAGTTGGGGATCGCTCTCCAGCAGATAGGTCATCACATTCTGGTCGATGACCGCCAGATCGAGTCGACCGTTGCCCAGTTTCAGCAGGTTCTGGCTGTCCGAGCTGGTGGCATCGGCCGAGAGCGCCTTGCTGGCCACTTTTTCGTCGAACTCGGTGGTATTCACATAGCCGGTGACGACACCAATTTTCTTGCCCTTGAGGTCATCAAGGCTCTGCCAGGTGACCGGCTGATCGGATCGCTGGGCAAAGCCGAGGGGGCCGTTACCTATGGGGTCGGAGAAGAGGCAGCCGCTCTTGGGGTCGAGATACTCGGGGAAATAACCCAGTACCTCTGGGTTGTTGGTTGCCTCGTCCACGGCCCGCTGCCAGGGATAGAACTTGATGGTCAGCGGGTCGCCAGCCAGGGCAAAGGCTGCGGTCACCACCTGACTGCTCTTGCCCTGTTCAGGGAGGCTGGCGCTGGTGTAAGGGGGCCATTCAAGGCTGGTCAACACCGCCGCCTGCGCGGCCGACATGCCGAACAAGGGAAGAGTGGCCAGGGCGAGGTGCTTCCATTTCAGGCTCATAGGGATAACTCCTTGTGGTCAAACACCCCTTAAAGATAGCCCCCGGTGTCGATTGCGGATGCCGGCCATGGCTGACCGGCATCCGTGCCATCTATTTATTGTCGATATTCTCCGACTGCCAGAGGGCATAGCCCTTGCCGGAGGCCGTGGTGGGCAGATCAATCTGCATCAGGTCGTTGCCGATGACGAAGGGGCCCGTGTAGCGGGCGCGCAGATCCTGCGCCAGATCTTTGACCCTGATCTTGCCGTTGAGGCCGATATGGCTGAACACGGTCAGCGCCGGTTTGGCTTCGTTCATTACCCGGGCCGCCTGCTCGGGGGAGGCGAGGTGACCGGCGATCGCCTTGTAGCCGGGGTTGGCCTTCATCTGCTCGGCAGAGGTCATGGAGACGCAGTGCACCAGCAGATCGGCCCCTTTGGCCTGCTTCACTACTTCGGGGCTGTAGCGGGTATCGCCGGAGAGCACCACGCTGTGGCCGTGGTAGTCGATGCGATAGCCGAATGACGGCTTGATGTTGACCCCGTGGTCGTTGTCAAAGGCAGTCACCTTGACCCCGTCATGGTTGTAGACCACCCCGGCGGTGACCTCGTGGCTGTTGATCTCCACCCCGTCCAGCGGCGTTCCCTCATCCTTGACCCGGGTGGCGATGTCGGTGGCGTAGGCCTGCTGCAAGCCACGGGCGAGAGCTGTGGTGCCTTTGGGGCCGAAGAGTTCCATCGGCGCGTGGCGCTGGCCATAGGCCGGTTGCAGCCAGCCGGTCAGCCAGAGATCCGCCAGCCCGTTGGTGTGGTCGGAGTGAAAGTGGGTGAGGAAGAAGGCGTTGACCCGGCCGATGGGGATATGCAGCTGCCACAGGCGGGTGGCGGAGTTGCGGCCAAAATCGAACACCAGCTTCTGGTTGCCCGCTTCGACCAGGGTGCTGTAACCGCCCCGGCTGATCTGGGGCACCGGAGTGCCGGTGCCGAGCAGGCTGACCCGAAAGATATCGGGCCGGGCTTGAGTTGCTGAGGCAGGGGCATGGTCGTGGTTGCTGATAAAGCTGCTCTCGGCGGCCTGACTGGCGCCGCTGGCCAGCAGACCGACCAGTAATGCGGCCAGATAGGTACTTTTCATGGGAATTTATCCTGTGGGGAAGGGACTGCATCACTGTATTGGTAACTAAAAGTTGAATAAATTGGCTAAAATCCATTTCTTACTAAACTTTTGGTTGTGAATCAGGGTCCTGGTCGCGGGCCAAACGGCCTTGAAACGGGCAAAAAGGAGGGGTTGTGGACCGATTGACCAGCATGCGTATCTTCACCCGGGTGGTGGATCTCGGCTCCTACAGCGCGGTGGCGAGCGAAGAGGGGATCAGCGCCCAGATGGTGGGCAAGCATGTGCTGGGACTGGAGCAGTGGCTGGGGGGCAAGCTGTTTCACAAGACCACCCGCCAGCAGACTCTCACCGAGCTGGGCCAGCTGTTTTTGGCTCGCTGCCAGCGGGTACAGGAGGAGATGGCACTGACCGAGTCGCTCACCCAGAATCTGCTGGCCGAGCCGGCCGGACGGCTGCGCATCGCCGCCCCCCTCAGCTTTGGCCACCACCGGCTGGTGCCGCTGCTGCCCGCTTTTCTCGACCGCTACCCCAAGCTGGATCTGGATCTGCAGCTCACCCCGCGCTGGGTCGATCTGGTGGAGGAGGGGTTCGACGCCGCCATCCGCACCCTGCGCCCGCAGGATGAGGCGCTGATCGCCCGTCCGCTGCTGACCCAGCACTACCGCCTCTGCGCTGCCCCCGACTACCTCAATCGCTACGACGTGCCCCGTCATCCGGCCGATCTAGTTCGCCACCAGTGCCTGCACGGCAACTGGGGGGAGCACGAGCGCTGGCAGTTTGTCGGGGAGGATGGCCAGAGCGAGGAGGTGCGGGTCGCCTCGCGCCTGCGCATCAATCACTGGCCAGCCTTGTTGACGGCTGCGCTCTCGGGGGCTGGCATCACCTTACAGCCCGCCGAACAGGTGCGTGAGCATATCGCTGCAGGACGTCTGCTGCCGCTGCTTGGCCGCTATCAGAGCCCGGCCAAGATCCTCTACTTCATCTATCCGGCGGCGCGGCGGCAGGTGCTCAAAATCACCCTGCTGGGGGATTTTCTGGCCGAATCCCTGCAAGCTGAGTCCGAGCCTGAATAAAAGGCTGCATATTCTCGCTGCCGTGCTTAACAAAGGGGCGGGGCAAGCCTAACATGGCGGGATGTTTTTTTAGTCAGGACAAAAGGATATGTCTGGGTTGAAAAAGGATCTCGGGCTCTGGCAGGGGATGGGGCTGCTCGCCACCTCGCTGCTCGGCACCGGGATCTTCGTGGTACCGGCGACTGCCGCCTCGCTGGCGGGTGGGGCCTCGCTCTGGGCCTGGTTGCTGCTGATTGCGCTGGTGCTGCCCATCGCCTTTACCTTCGCTCGCCTCGGTCGTCGCTATCCCCATGCGGGCGGTGCGCCGCACCTGATTGGCCTCGCTTTTGGCAACGGCGCCGAGCGCTTCTCCGCCTTCCTGTTTCTGGCGGTGCTGCCGGTGGGGCTGCCTGCCGCCCTGATGATTGCCGCCGGTTTCTGGCATGCCCTGTTCGAGATGGGGGAGTGGACCCTCTGGGCCATCCAGCTGCTCACCCTGCTCGGGGTATTCCTGCTGGGGCTGCGCGGGGCGCGCTCCTCCGGCAACCTGCAACTGTTGATTGCGCTCGCCATTCTGGGGCTCACCCTGCTCATTTGGTTCAAGGGGGAGGTGAGCTGGCGCGATGCGGCCCGGCCATTGCCTAGCGCGGATGAGTGGCCCCCTATGGCCACCGCGCTGGCGGTGATGTTCTGGTGTTTCGTCGGGCTGGAAGCCTTCGCCCACATGGGGGAGGAGTTCAAGCGGCCGGAGCGGGACTACCCCATCGCCCTGCTCGGCGGGGTGCTGCTGGCGGGACTTATCTACTGGATCCACTCGCTGGTGGTGCTCAAATATGGCCTCTACGGTGATGAGGCGAAAAATGCCACCGCCATCCCCTCCCTGCTGGCGCTGCTGTTCGGCCCCACCGCCAAGTGGCTGGTGGCGGTGCTCGGTTACCTCTCCTGCTTTGCCAGCATCAACATCTACATTCAGGGCTTTGCCCGGCTGATCTGGAGCATGGCGCGGGAAGGCAAGTTACCCCCCTCGCTGGCCGTGCTCACCGCGCGCGGCGCGCCGCTGCGGGCGCTCGGTCTGGTGCTCGCCATCTGCCTGCTCTGTATCACCCTCATCATCTGGCTGCGACTGCCGCTCGATGAGCTGATCCGCTACGCCAACGGCAACTTCGTGCTGGTCTATCTGCTCTGCATGGCGGCGGGCTGGCGCCTGCTCGGCGGGGTGGGCAAGGGGCTGGCGGGGATAAGCGTGCTGCTCTGCGCTCTGGTGCTGGTGGCGCTCGCCACTCAGCTGCTCTATGCGGTGGCGCTGAGTCTTGGCTACGGCGGCTTCTCGTTGTGGCGGCGTCATCTGCGCCGCAGTCGTCAGCAGGATGCTCTTCCGGTAGCGAAGTAACGTCTCCCCGATGGTCGAAGAAATGAGAAAGCCCTGATGTTCAGGGCTTTTTGATTCCGGCATATGGGATGTTCATATGAATACTAGTTGGCACGCTATTTGCCGAAAAGTGCGGTGTCGGATCAACTCAACGGCGATTTATAGCCAAAAAAAGTGGGATCCAGCTCCCGTTTTGCTTAAAGTGATCCCTTCCGATCCCGGTGGTCGGAATGCCCGCAAGGATGCCCTTCAGACGTAAACAGGATGGCCTGGCCAGACTGACTCTCAGAGATGTGATTGCTTCGGTTCTCTTTCTATCTGTCACCTGTGGTGATAGCGCCTTGTTCCGTTCAGTCAGCCCGGGTTTTGCGTCTCTCTCATCGTGCATTGTCACCATCTGCAGCGAGTGAATCATGAGCGAATCGGTTTTTGAGATCCACGACTGGACCCTGAGCGTTGACGACAACATGTTGTGTCGCCCCGACCGCGAGGTCTACCTCGAACCCAGACTGGTCAATCTGTTGCGGTTTCTGGCCCACAATGCCGGCACCGTGTTTGGCCGCGATGCCCTGATCAATGAGGTGTGGGATGGCGCCGAGGTGACCGATCAGGTAGTGACCCAGTCCATCTTCGAACTGCGCAAGATCCTCAAAGATGGTCGCACCGATGCGACCGACTATATCGTCACCGTACCCAAGCGCGGCTACAAGCTGGTGGCACCGGTAAGGCCGCTGCAGGTGGTTTCCGTGGTGATGGCGGACGAGCAGCCTGCTCCTGCGGTCAATACCGCTCTCTCCGACAACCCGACTCTCTCCGATCTGAGCCCGCCCGCGGCTGAGCAGGATGATGATGCACAGCCCAATGTTGCCCCTTTTCCCGCCGGACCCCTGACCCGCGCCATCTCCACCCATGCCAAGGATGCCCGCAGTCGCTGGAAGATGGTGAGTTTCGATATCTTCGTGGCCATCGTGCTGATCGCCATTGTCAGCATGCTCAGCTACCAGCACACAAGCCCCCAGGTGCATGCCATGCTGGATCCCAATCTGCTGGTGTTCCGCTTCCACTCCGGTATGGATGACAACAACGAGAACGTGCGCCTCGCCGATGGCATTACCCGAGCCCTGATGGGGGAAGTGGCCGTGGCTACGCCGCTGCGGGTGCAGTACGGCGCCACCACTCTGATGGGGGGCATCATGCCCGGCAAGGAGCTGAGTGTGCGGGTCACCCGCCAGCCCCGTGGCACCTATCTCGATCTGGAGTATCGCAATATCAACACCAACCGGGTGCTGTTCAGCCATCAGTACCAGCTCAGTCGCCACAGTGTGCACGGCGTGTTGCAGGCCAGCAGCCAGGATCTGCTGCGCGCCCTCGACCAACCCGATGCCGAGCCGGGGATGGGCTGGCCGATCGATGATGCCTCCCTGATGGCGATGATGGAGGCGCAGTACTACATCAACAGCCGGGATCCGGTCGCCCTCAAGCGCGGCATCGATCTGCTGGAGCAGGCGCTGATTGCCCATCCGGATCAGCCGCTGCTGTTGGCGGAGCGCTATCTGGCGGGCGAGGCGCTGGCCACCCTGGCGGGCAAATCCGAGAGCGAGCGACTGCAGGGGATTGGCACCCATCTCGCCAGCGTGGTGCAAAACAGCGGCGTCCTGCCAGCCCGGGTGTGGGAGGCGTTGACCCTGCAGGCGATCCTCAACGGCCAGCAACAGCAGGCCAACTATCTGCTGGAGAAGGCGGCGAGTCGCGGCCGCTCGGTGCTCTATTACATACTGCAGGGCAAGCTGGCGGAGCTGGATGGTCGCCCCGAGGCGGCGGGTGATGCCTACAGTCAGGCCTTCCTGATGGAGGCGACCGAGCAGACCTATCTGCTCTGCCAGCAGCTCGGTTTCTACAGCAATATGGAGAGCCTCACCCCGGCCCTGTTCAATGCGCTGGGCCAGAGCAAGGTGAAGCTCTTCTAACACCGCAGTGTTGGTTTTCCCCCGGTCGGTGCGGTTGCCGACCTCATCCACAGGCTGCCTTCGGGCGGCCTGTGCTGTTTCTGCTTGTTTCAATCCTGCTTGTTTGCCACCGGGGATAGTCGCTCTGGTGCGGCCCGATTTATCCTCCGCTGCTCCCCACTATCTGCCTTTGTCTTGCCCGCGGCATTCGCTGCACTCGCGTTTGTTCGGCTTCACGCCGCGCACGCAGCTTGTGACATCTGCTCATTGTTGGCGGCGGGATAAGCTGTCTGTCACGACTAATTTCTCATTGCTGACCGGTTATCGCCGTTGCGCTTTACCTCTGAGCCTGGATTGTGATGAGCCGAGCGGAGGGTCAAGCAGGAGGTGAGCGGCTACTCAGGGTGATGATCCGCAGGGCTTCCAAATGGCCGCAAGGGCAGGGGGGCGCAATGGGAGCTGCTTTATCCCGGGTTTATCTGGCCAAAAATATCAAGACGGCGAGATAAAGGGGTTATCAAGGGGCAGAAATGGGGCGGAAGGATATCAAGGTTTTATCAAGACGGCTGTGTGATGTGATGTCAATTTACTGTTTTTAAATGGTTTTTATCAAAAGTGACGAGGCGGCGAAAAAAGTTGCCTCATATTTTTATCCGTTAGCTGGTCTTTATGTTTTCCGGGGATGAGAGGCCTAGTCTGTGCCCATTCTTTGGCGGGGCGTTCCGCCAAATGTGTATGTGACGACCCGACCTTTTATAGAACCGGAGATCTTATGTCCCTAGATACGAGCAAGAAGATTGGCCTTATCGCCTGTACAGGTGTGGTGGCCGGCAACATGATGGGGAGTGGCATCGCGCTGCTGCCTTCGGCACTGGCCACCATCGGCTCCATCTCTGTCTTTAGCTGGGCAATCTGTCTGGTAGGCGCCATGGGCCTCGCCTTTGTCTTCGCCCGCCTTGCTACCAAGAACCCGCAAGAGGGTGGCCCCATTGCTTACGCTGGCGAGATCTCTCCGGTGTTCGGTTTCCAGACCGGTGTGCTTTATTACCACGCCAACTGGATCGGTAACCTGGCCATCGCCATTACCGGTGTCTCCTACCTCTCGGTCTTCTTCCCCATTCTCAATAGCCCAATTCCGGCCGCCGCTGCCACCATCGCTGCCGTCTGGATCTTCACCTTCGTCAACCTGCTTGGCGGTAGCTGGGTTAGCCGACTCTGTACCCTGGGTCTGGTGCTGATCCTGCTGCCGGTTGTCGGTACTGCGGTGATGGGTTGGGGTCATTTTGATGCCACCGTCTACAGCCAGAACTGGAACACCACCAGCGGCAGCGACCTGCATGCGGTCATCAGCGCCGTGCTGATCTGCCTCTGGTCCTTCGTCGGTGTTGAATCTGCCGCCGTCTCTTCCGGCATGGTGAAGAACCCCAAGCGTACCGTACCGCTCGCTACCATGCTGGGTACCGGTATCGCCGGTGTTATCTACATCCTCTCTACCCAGGTGATCAGCGGCATGTTCCCGGCCGGTGAAGTGGCTGCCTCCGGCGCCCCGTTTGCCATGGCCTCTTCCGCCATCTTCGGTAGCTGGTCTGCACCGTTCGTCTCTGCCTTCACCGCTCTGGCCTGCTTCACCTCGCTCGGTTCCTGGATGATGCTGGTGGGCGAGGCGGGCAAGCGTGCCGCCAACGACGGCAACTTCCCGAAAATCTATGGCGAAGTGGACAAGAACGGCGTAGCCAAGAAGGGTCTGATTCTGGGCTCCCTCAAGATGACTGCCCTGATGGTTGGCTTGACCGCCTTCACTTCCCAATCCGCTCACGCTGCCGATCTCTTCAACGTGCTGACCACAGATGCGGTGCTGCTGACCATGCTGCCCTACTTCTACTCCAGCATTAACCTGATCCGCTTCGAGGGCATGACCTCCCGCAGCATCGGCGCGATGATCTTCTCCGGTGTGGCCTGTGTCTTCTGTCTGGTGGCCCTGATGGGCGCCAAGGGTTCCAACCTTACCGCTACCTTCGTGGTGTCGCTCATCATCCTGATGTTCTACGCCAAAAAGCAGGGTCTGCGTCAGCACGACGCCCTGCTGAGCGAACAACCCAGCAACTAATTCCCCCTTTTATCTTCCGAGCGCTCTTCACTCACCATCCCTGATGGAGAGCGCCCCTTTACGTGTGGAGCATTACGATGAATATCATTGCCATCCTCAACCACCTGGGCGTTTTCTTTAAAGAAGAACCCATTCGCCAGCTGCAAGCCTCCCTCGAGCGCAAGGGTTTCGAGGTTGTTTATCCGGTCGATGTGGCCGACCTGCTGAAACTGATTGAGAAGAACCCCCGCGTTTGCGGCGCCATCTTCGACTGGGACAAATACTCTCTGGGCCTGTGCAAGGAGATCCACGATCGCAACGAGAAGCTGCCGATCTTCGCCTTCGCCAACGACCAGTCCACTCTCGATATTCACCTGACCGACCTGCGTCTGAACGTGCACTTCTTCGAGTACCGTCTTGGCATGGCCGATGACATCGCCCTCAAGATGGGTCAGGCCACTCAGGAGTATCAGGACGCCATCCTGCCGCCGTTCACCAAGGCACTGTTCAAGTACGTGGAAGAGGGTAAATACACCTTCTGTACTCCGGGTCACATGGGCGGTACCGCCTTCCAGATGAGCCCGGCCGGCAGCATCTTCTATGACTTCTACGGTCCGAACGCGTTCAAGGCTGACGTCTCCATCTCCATGCCGGAGCTGGGCTCCCTGCTGGATCACTCCGGTCCGCACAAGGAAGCCGAAGAGTACATCGCCCGTACCTTCAACGCCGATCGCTCCTACATCGTCACCAACGGCACCTCCACTGCCAACAAGATCGTCGGCATGTTCTCCGCACCGGCTGGCAGCACTGTGCTGGTTGACCGCAACTGCCACAAGTCGCTCACTCACCTGATGATGATGAACGACGTGACCCCGATCTACTTCCGTCCGACCCGCAACGCCTACGGCATTCTGGGTGGTATCCCGCAGAGCGAATTCAGCCGCGACACCATCGCAGCCAAGGTCGCCGCGACACCGGGTGCCCAGGCTCCCCGTTACGCCGTCGTCACCAACTCCACCTATGATGGCCTGCTCTACAACACCGGCTTCATCAAGGAGAGTCTGGATACCCCTTACATCCACTTCGACAGTGCCTGGGTGCCTTACACCAACTTCAGCCCGATCTATGAAGGCAAGTGCGGCATGAGCGGCGAAGCGATGCCGGGCAAGGTGTTCTACGAAACCCAGTCCACCCACAAGCTGCTGGCGGCCTTCTCCCAGGCCTCGATGATCCACATCAAGGGTGACGTGGAGGAAGAGACCTTCAACGAAGCCTTCATGATGCACACCTCCACCTCGCCGCAGTACGGCATAGTGGCATCGACCGAGATCTCCGCTGCCATGATGCGTGGCAACACCGGCAAGCGTCTGATCAAGGACTCCATCGATCGCGCCATCTCCTTCCGCAAAGAGATCAAGCGTCTGCGTGATCAGAGCGAAGGCTGGTTCTTCGACGTATGGCAGCCGGACAACATCGACACCGTTGAGTGCTGGAAGCTGGATCCGAAAGATGACTGGCACGGCTTTAAGGACATCGATGACAACCACATGTACCTGGATCCGATCAAGGTCACCCTGCTGACCCCGGGTATGGGTCGTGATGGCCAGCTGCTGGAGAAGGGCATCCCTGCTTCACTGGTCTCCAAGTTCCTGGACGAGCGCGGCATCGTGGTCGAGAAGACCGGCCCTTACAACATGCTGTTCCTCTTCTCCATCGGTATCGATCAGTCCAAGGCGATGCAGCTGCTGCGCGCCCTGACCGAGTTCAAGCGTGGTTACGATCTGAACCTGACCATCAAGAACATCCTGCCGAGCCTCTATCGTGAAGATCCGAGCTTCTACGAAGGGATGCGCATTCAGGAGCTGGCCCAGAGCATCCACGATCTGACCTGCAAATACCGTCTGCCGGAGCTGATGTTCAAGGCGTTCGATGTGCTTCCGGAGATGAAGATGACCCCGCACGCTGCATGGCAGCAAGAGCTGGCGGGCAATCTGGAAGAGGTGCCGTTGCGTGACATGGTTGACCGCATCAGCGCCAACATGATCCTGCCGTACCCGCCGGGAGTTCCGTTGGTACTGCCGGGCGAGATGGTGACCCAGGATTCTCTGCCGGTGCTCGAGTTCCTCGAGATGCTGTGCGAGATCGGTGCCCACTACCCGGGCTTCGAGACCGACATCCACGGCCTCTATCGTCAGGCCGATGGCAGCTACACCGTCAAGGTGCTGCGTTAATCGACAGTGACAACAGTCGAAAGTGACAACAACGGGCCGCAAGGCCCGTTTTTCCCTCCGGAATTCCTGTTCTTATTGCGTGAGTCGCCAACCATGAAGCGAGTACTCTCCATTCAATCCCACGTAGTCTTTGGCTGTGCCGGCAACAGCGCCGCCGTTTTTCCCATGCGTCGCCTCGGGATCGAGGTGTGGCCGATGAACACTGTGCAGTTCTCCAACCACACCCAATACCGCGAAGGCTGGCAGGGGATGGTGATGCCCGGCGGCCATATCCGTCAGCTGGTAAACGGCCTGGCGGAGATCGGTGTGCTGGCCGAGTGCGATGCGCTGCTGAGCGGCTACCTCGGCTCGGCCGAACAGGGGGAGGAGATCCTGGCGGCGGTGGCTCGGCTCAAGGCGATCAATCCGGCCGCCCTCTACTTTTGTGACCCCGTGATGGGTCACCCCGACAAGGGGTGCATAGTGGCACCCGGCGTCGCCGATTTTCTGAAAAACCGGGCACTGGCCTGCGCCGATATGCTGGCCCCCAATCTGCTGGAGCTGGAACAGCTCACCGGCCGCGATATCCGCAATGTGCCGGAGGCCATCGAGGCGTGCCAGCAGCTGCGCGCGCAAGGGGTCAAGCTGGTGATGGTCAAGCATCTGGGCAAGGCCGGTTTTGCCATGGACCGCTTCGAGATGCTGCTGGTGTGCGAGGAGGGGACCTTTCATCTTTCCCGCCCGCTCTACCCTTTTGCCCGCCATCCCATCGGGGTGGGGGATCTGCTGAGCGCCACCATGCTGGCCAATCTGCTGGCCGGTTGTACCCCGGTAGCGGCGTTCGAACTTACCAACGCCAGCGTGGATGCGGTACTGGCCCGGACCTGGCTGGCGGGGGCCTACGAGCTGCAACTGGTTGCTGCCCAGCACGAGATGGCGCTGCCGCAGGTCTCCATCCGGGCGACCCGCCTCTGAGCTGTTTGTACCAACAGCAGAAACAACAAAGCCCTGATCATCAGGGCTTTTTATATTTCAGATTCGGGGAGAGGGCTTAGTCTTGCGGGCTTTTGAGCGCCTTGACCACATCCTCTTTGGGCTCCAGCTCCTTGACCTGATTGAAGATCTCCAGCTCCCCTTGCGGGCTGACGGTGTAGGCATCGGCATCCTGATAGCTGCCGCTGCCAGCGCTCTCGATGATGACCACCAGCTCGGGCTGCTTGTCGCCATTCAAATCGACCAGTTTCAGCTCCCGGATAAAGCCGTTACGGGCCATCACCTTGCCATCCTGAAACTCATCCAGTGGAAATTGGGCGTTCTGACCCGAATAGAGCCGCACGTCATAGCTGCCGATGGAGGCGGGCTCACCGGCCCCCTGCGCTACCCGGATCACCTGCCCAGAGGGGAGGGTCAGTTGCTTGCTAAATCCCTCTTCGGCTTGTGCCGCCAGCGGCAGGGTCAGCAGCCCTGCCATCATCAATGCTCTGTTCATCTTGCAACCTCTTGCTGTCTCTTGAGTGCGGGCTCTCGGGGAGCCCGCCGTGATGCTGTTACCAAATCTTCACCCGCTTCTGGGGCGGCAGATAGAGCTTGTCACCCGGCTGGATGTTGAATGCCTCATAGAAGGCGGAAATGTTCGGCACCACGCCATTGACCCGGTACTCGGGGGGCGAGTGGGGGTCGGAGCGCAGCAGCATCTGCATCAGCTCGGGGCGATACATCCCCTTCCACACCTGAGCCCAGCCGAGGAAGAAGCGCTGTTCGCCGGTGAAGCCATCCAGCACCGGCGCCTCCTTGCCATCCAGTGACAGCTCATAGGCCTTGTGGGCGATGGTGAGGCCACCCAGATCACCGATGTTCTCCCCCAGGGTAAACTGGCCGTTGACGAACTGGCCGTTGATGGGCTCGAAGCGGTTGTACTGGGCCACCAGACGGCTGGTGCGGAAGCGGAACTCCTTGAGATCTTGCGGCGTCCACCAGTCGCGCATCATGCCGTCGCCGTCGGATTTGGCCCCCTGATCATCAAAACCGTGGCCCATCTCGTGGCCAATGACCCCGCCGATGGCGCCGTAGTTGACCGCATCATCCGCCGTCATGTCGAAGAAGGGGGGCTGCAAAATGGCCGCCGGGAAGACGATCTCGTTGTTGCTCGGGTTGTAGTAGGCGTTCACCGTTTGCGGCGACATGTGCCACTCGTCCCGGTCGACCGGCTTGCCGAGGCGCGCCAGACTGTCTGCGTATTCAAAGGCTTGCGAGCGTTGCAGGTTGCCCACCAGATCATCCGGTTTGATGGTGATGGCGCTGTAATCCTTCCACTTGTCGGGGTAGCCGATCTTAGGGCGGAACTTGGCAAGTTTCTCGAGTGCCTGCGCCTTGGTCTCGGGCGACATCCAGTCGAGCTCCTTGATGCTCTGGCCGTAGGCGGTGCGCAGGTTCTCCACCAGCTGCTCCATCCGCTCCTTGGCCGCAGGCGGGAAGTAGCGGGCCACATAGAGCTGGCCGACAGCTTCACCCAGATGATCGTTCAGCACCCCGAGCGCCCGCTCCCAGCTGGCGCGCTGCTTGGGCGTGCCGCTCAGGGTTGTGCCGTAGAAGGCGAAGTTGGCGCGGTCGGTCGCGCTGTCGAGATAGGGGGCGTAGTCGGTCAGCAGTTGCCACTTGAGGTAGGCCTGCCAGTCGGCGATGGGGGTCTGGGCCATCACCTGATCCAGCGCGCTCAGATAGGTCGGCTGACCGATGATGAGCTCCGGCTGACCAGCAATGCCCGCGGCATTGAGATAAGCCTGCCAGTCGAGATGGGGGGCGAGCCGTGCCAGTTCGCTGGCGGGGCGCTTGTTGTAGTTCTTCTCCCGATCCCGCAGGGCCACATTGTCCCACTGGATGGTGGCGAGCCGGGTTTCGAGGGCCAGAATCCGCTTGGCCTTGCCGCTCGGGTCAGATTCCCCGAGGCGGCTCAGCATGGCGGCGATATGCTGCTGGTACTTCTGGCGCAGGGCCTGACTGTCGGGATCCTGCTTGAGGTAGTAGTCCCGATCCGGCAGCCCCAATCCCCCCTGATAGAGGTAGACCGCATAGCGGTCGGGAGACTTGGCATCGGCGTCGATCCAGATGCCGAACGGCGCGCCGCCGCCCATGCGGCCCGACTGGGCAAAGGCGCGGGCCAGCGCAGCCTGATCATCGATCCGGTCGATATCGGCCAGCACCGGTGCCAGCGGGGTGAGCCCCTTGGCGTCACGGCCTGCCTGATCCAGATAGCTGGCGTAGAGATCGCGGATCTGCTGGGTCGGCGTGCCGGTGGCGGCCTCCTGCTTGGCCAGCCCCTCGACCAGCACCCGCACATCGGCGAGGGATTTGTCCCGCAGCATGTAGAAGGCGCCATCGGCGGGGCGATCGTCAGGGATCTTGGCGGTGGCGAGC
>NZ_JRJY01000033.1:140946-182034 GCF_000801015.1 Aeromonas sp. ZOR0001
GACGTAGCGGAAGAAGTCATCGCCGGGTTTGACCTGGGTGTCCATATTGGCCAGCGCCAGCCCGGAGTGTTTGGGGGAGTCTTGCGGTGCCTGACTGCAGCCAGCCAGCAGGGCCAGTCCAATCAGGCCGGCCAGTAAGCTCTTCTTATTGTTCATCTTGTTTGATTCCAATTCGGGTTGTTTGCTTCCCTGCCCATCTTCCTTGCTCCAACCGGTTGTGCGACCGTCTTGCGGTCTGCCTGGCGGAGAGGGCGGGCGAGCCTCACTCTAGCAGCAGGGTTGCAGCTTGATAAGCCCGACTCTGCTAAGATCGGCCGGTCCGTTTTGGGGAAGCCTATGATTTCTCATCTTTATTCTCGCTTTTGTCTGACTATGCCAGCGCCGGAAGGTTCCACCGGTCTGCTGGTGGCCTTCAGTGGCGGCCTCGACTCCACCCTGCTGCTGGTGCTGGCGGCGCAGTATGCCCGCGAGCATGGCCTGCTACTTCGCGCCCTGCACGTGCACCACGGCCTCAGTCCCCATGCCGATGAGTGGGTCGCTCATTGTGAAGCCGTGTGTCAGCAATTGGCGGTGGAGCTGCTGGTCGAGCGGGTGACTCTGATCCGCGGCAATGGCGAGAGTCTGGAGGCGCAGGCCCGCACAGCCCGTTACCAGCGGCTGACCGCTCGGATGCGGGAGGGGGAGTGGCTGCTCACCGCCCACCATCAGGACGATCAGCTGGAGACCCTGCTGCTGGCCCTCAAACGCGGCGCCGGTCTGCGTGGACTGGCGGGGATCTTGCCAAGCCAGCCCTTTGCCGGCGGCCTGCTGCTGCGGCCGCTGCTCGATATGAGTCGCGCCGAGCTGGCCGAGGCGGCGGCGAGCCTCCCCTTTGGCTGGGTGGAGGATGAGAGCAATCAGGACGTGAGCTATGACCGCAACTTTTTGCGCCAGACACTTATCCCCCAGCTCAAGGCGCGCTGGCCCGCCATGGCCCAGACCGCTGCGCGCAGCATGGCCCTGTGCGCCGAGCAGGAGGCGCTGCTGGATGAGCTGGCCGAGAACGACTGGCAGTTGGCGGGCGAGGGGGAGGCGCTCCATATCGGCCCCTTACACGCCCTCTCGCCCACCCGGCGCAACAACCTGCTGCGCTACTGGATCCGCCGTCAGGGGGGGGAGATGCCATCCCGTGAGCAGATTGCCCGGCTCTGGCAGGAGGTGGCGCTGGCGCGCGGCGATGCCAATCCCCAGCTCAACTGGGGGCGCCAAAGCTGCCGCCGTTTTCAGGAGCGGCTCTATCTGGTGAGCCCTGACCTGCAACCTTGCCATCAGGTATTGCCGCTGACCGTGGGCGAGCCGCTGACCCTGCCGGACGGGGTGGGCGAGCTGGTGGTGCGCATGGCGGAGCACGGCGAGGATCTGCTGCGCTCCCCCCGGCCGGACGAGCCGCTCTCGGTGCGTTTTCAGGTGGCGCCCGGGATCCCCCTCAAACCGGTGGGGCGGAGCGGTAGTCGGCGGATGAAGAAGCTGCTGCAGGAGTATGGCGTGCCTTCGTGGCAGCGGGGGCGCATCCCCATCCTCTACTATGGCGAGCAGGCGGCGGCGGTGGTGGGGCTCTTTGTCTGCGACGGTTTTATGGCGCAGGGTGCCGGGCTGGTGTGCCACTGGCAGGGAAGCGGTGCCGCCCCGGTTTCGCCCGAGCAGGATCTTGCCTGAGGTGATCTCGGCGTGAGGGGGGATTAGCCCCCCCAAAAAAAAGAAGCTCCGGTCACATGGCGCGCATGTGCCGGAGCAAAGAAGAGTTCGGGATTATTCGTTAGGGCTGGCCTTTCCTGCTTTTTTGCGGGCGTAGAGGTGACTGTCGGCCGCCTCGTAGAGGCTCGGCACATCGACCCCGGATTGCCAGCTGGCGGCGCCAAGGCTGCATCCGACCGAGAAGGTGCTGAGCTCCTTGTTGGTCATCAACATATGCTGCAGTCGCAGCCAGACCGGGCGCCACGCCTCGGGTTCGGCCGGTTGCAGCAGCAGGGCAAATTCATCTCCCCCGAGCCGAAAGGCTTGATCCGTGCTGCGGATGCACCCCTTGAGCAGCTGGGCAAAACGGCTCAGCACCAGATCCCCCACCGGATGACCCCAGGTGTCATTGATCTGCTTGAAGCGATCGAGATCCAGCAGCACCAGCACCAGACCGTGGGGATCGCGGCTGTGCTGCTCGATGGCGCGACCGATAGCCTCGTCAAAGTAGGAGCGGTTGCCAAGGCCGGTCAGGTGATCGAGCCTGACCAGCTGATCCAGTTTTTCCAGCCGCAGATAGAGGGGGAGCAGCAGGCAGAGCAGCTGATGGTATTGCATCAGTACCCGTTGCTGGCTGCCGCTCAGCGGATGTTCCAGCTCGTAGTGAAGTTGGCCGAGCAGCTGGCCATGCTGACCGCGCAGTTCGAACGGATAGTTGTGCAGGTTGAGGGTGGCCAGCGGCGGGTGCTGGATCAGCACATGGGGCTGGCCACAATCGAGGTAGAGACCGTGGATCCTGACAATTCTTGCCGCACGATCGGCAAAAGTTGTCAGCAGACCGCCGAGATCGCTCTGCCCCAACAACTGCTCGAGCAACTGGTTGCGTTCAATGCTGGGCAACGGCGTGAGCCGCTCCATCTGGCGAACCCACTGCTCGATGCCATGGCTAAAGCCATTAAGTGACGACGTATTTTCCATGGTCTTCCACCTGTAACACCTGACTACTGTCTCCTCCCTGCAATTGGCATGCCCAATATATCTTTCCTGCCCGCCAGATCGGCTGACTAAGCTTAAGTCGATAAAAGGAGAGGGAAATTTGTACACCGACCTGTTGATCCTGTTGTTCGCCGCCGTGCTGCTGGTGGCAACTTTCCGGCGCCTCGGCTTGCCGGTCATCCTTGCCTACCTGATTGCCGGCGTCTTGCTCGGCCCCCACGGGCTGGCGGTGATCACCGGTCAGTCGATCATGCAGACCATTGCCGAGCTGGGGATCGTCTTTCTGATGTTCTCGCTGGGGCTGGAGTTCTCCCTGCCGAAATTGCTGGCGATGCGGCGATTGGTGTTGGGGGTCGGGATGTTGCAGGTGCTGCTCACGTCACTGCTCTTTTTCGCCATCGGCTGGTGGTGGGGGCTGGGTCTGGCCCAGTCGCTGGTGGTGGCGGGGACGTTGGCACTCTCCTCGACGGCTGTGGTGATCAAGCAGCTCGGCGAGCAGAAGCAGCTCCATACCCGCCGCGCCCAGCTGGGGGTGAGCGTGCTGCTGTTTCAGGATCTGGCGGTGGTGCCCCTGTTGGTGATGATCCCGATCCTCGCCCAGCCGGAAGTACAAGGGAGCGCCCTGGCCGCCGAGATCGCCTGGGCCACCCTCAAGGGGCTGTTTGCTCTCTTCACTCTGCTGGCGGTGGGCAAGTGGTTGCTGCCGCTGCTGTTTCACGAGGTGGCGCGGGCCCGCTCCGACGAGTTGTTCGTGCTGAGTGCCCTGCTGGTGGCGCTGCTGGCTGCCTACATGACCCATTCGCTGGGGCTGTCGATGGCGCTGGGGGCTTTTCTGGCGGGGATGATGCTGGGGGAGTCCCACTACCGTCATCAGCTGGAGGTGGACATCAAGCCCTTTCGCGATGTGCTGATGGGGCTCTTCTTTATCACCATCGGCATGGCCATGGAGTGGGAGCTGGTGGCGCGGGCTTGGTGGCAGGTGCTGATCTGCGTGGTGTTGCTGGTGCTGTGCAAATCCCTGCTGGTGCTGTTGGCCGGGCGGCTGATGGGGGAGCGCAAGCGCGACAGCATGGCGGCTGGCATCATGCTGAGTCAGGTGGGGGAGTTCGGCTTCGTGTTGCTGGCACTGGCACTGCACCACGGCCTGCTGGATCAGCAACTGGTCTCCCTGCTCATCGGCATCGGCATCATCTCCATCGCCATGACCCCCTGGCTGGTGACTCAGGCCCATTCGCTGGCCCGCAGCCTGACCGACCCGGCGCTGCTTACCCGCTCCGAAGTCGCCCAGTCGGGCCTGAGCAAAAACCAGCATGTCATCATCGCCGGCTTTGGCCGGGCCGGGCAGACCTGTGCCCGCTTTCTCAAGATCGAGGAGATCCCCTTTCTGGCCCTAGACCTCGACCCCGAGCGGGTGAGCGAGGCCAAGCTGGCGGGGGAGCAGGTGGCCTTCGGCGACGCCAGCCGCCGCGATATTCTGCTGGCCGCCGGATTGCTGCGGGCGCGGCTGGTGATCATCACCTTCGATGATCGCAAGCGGGTGGAGGCGATGCTGGCACTGATCCGCGAACTGGCGGGGGATCTCAAGGTGCTGGTGCGTACTCGGGATGACAGTTTTCTGGAGCAGTACAAGCAGGCGGGGGCCTTCGAGGTGATCCCCGAATCCCAGGAAGGGGCCCTGATGCTGGTCTCCCACCTGCTGCTCAATTGCGATATCCCCATCGGTCGGGTGATCCGCCGGATGGAGCTGGAGCGCAGCAGTCAGTATCGCTTCCTGCACGGCTTCTACTGGGGGGATCAGAGTGCCAGTAATCTGGAGGCAGATCAGCTGCTTGAACGTCTCCATCCGCTTTTGCTGCACGATCAGGCGTGGGCGGTAGGCCGTGAAGTGCGCGAGTTGCCGCTTGATGAGGTGCGGATCAAGGCGGTGCAGCGCGGCGATCAGAGCCTGGAGCCCAGACCCGAGCTGGTGCTGGCGGCCGGTGACCGGCTGATCCTGTTTGGTACCGTGGTGGCGATGGAGCAGGCGGAGCAGCGTCTGCTGGAGGGGCGCTGAGTTCCCTCGGACTCATCGGCCGCGCCCTTTATTCCCGCTCTTTTGGTAGCCCTTCGATATCGAGGAAGGCGACGACTCTCTCCCGCTCCCTCAGAGTGTCCTGATAGCCCAGCTTGATCAGCTGTTGGCAATAACCCGGATAGAACATCAAAAAGCTGGCCAGACTGCTGGTCTCATCCCCCTTCACGCCCAGCACCCGCAACAGGCGGCGCAACTTTAGCGGCAGTTTGCGCAGGTAGGCCAATGCGATGGTGTCGAGATCCTGACTCGGTTTCAGCACGCAGGTCTCCACCCGTTTCAGCTTGAGGCGATTGCGCTCCCGCTCTGGGATAAGATCCAGAGTCTGGTTGATGCGCCACAGCCGCTCCAGATCGGAGTTGAGGGTGTCGGTAAAGACCGTATCGAGCAGATGGCTGGCAATATTGGAGCTGGTGAGATGGCCGTGATGATGGGTCGGTGCCGAGTGGGCTGGCGGATCCAGGGTGATCAGCAGGATCCGCTCTGCACCCAGATGGATGGCGGGGCTGAGCGGGCTCAGCTGGTGGATGGAACCATCGCCGTAGAACTTCTCGCCGATCCGGGTGGCTGGAAAGACAAAGGGGAGCGCCGAGGAGGCGAGCAGATGCTCCGATGTAAGCACGGTGCGTACCCCGCGCCGTCTGGCTCGCTCCCAAGGATGGTGGTCGGCCCGCCCCTGAAAGAAGGTGGTGGAGAGGCCGTCATCGTAATCCGATGCCGTGATGGCCAGCGCCTCCAGACTGCCGTAGAGGATGTTGTCATCGATGCGGTGATAGTCGATGAGCTGATCCAGCAGGCGGTGCAGCGGCGCGTTGTCAAAGAGGTGAAAGGCGTGGTTGGTGTGGGGGTTGATCAGCCCCGCCGACCCTTCGTACATCAACCGCCACAGCAGGCGCCCCGGGTGAAAATCGAAGATGTGGTGAGTCTCGAAGCGGCGCCAGACCCACTCCAGCTTGCGCACTCCCAGATGGAAGCAGGAGGCGTAGCAGGCGAGCGCGGTGACGTTGATGGCCCCCGCCGAAGTGCCACACAGGATGGGAAAAGGGATGCCGAGATTGCGCGGGTAGAGCTCCGCAATCGCCTTGAGGGCGCCGACCTGATAGGCGGCGCGGGCACCGCCACCGGTGAGCAACAACGCTGTATTGGGTCTGGCCATATGCTGGCGCCTTATTGTGTGCTGACAAGAATGTTCCCACTGACAAATTAACTATAAGGCGCTGTATCAAATATAAAAACGGGCGCTTGCCCGTTTTTTTTATGGCCCCATGTCAAAGGGCGCGGTGAGGATTTCCCGGCCGTGCCAGCTGATCGAAGGCGGCGAATACCGGGGCGCTGGCGAGGATACGACCGTGGCCAAGACCCCGAGTGCTCACCAGCCGGGTATGACCATCCTGACTGGCCCGCAAGGAATCGCCGTGTGGGGCAAACCTGTCCTCCTCGTCGTGCACGATCATCGCCGCGCCGCTGCGACTGGCGAGGCGACCCAGCGGATCGACCGTGCTCAAGGGGTGCTGGTACTCCTGCTCAATCTCTTTGACCACCGCATCGAACAACCGGATGGAGTAGCCGGAGCGCGCCACCATGCCGTAGAGCTGGGGCACATAGTCGAGCACCGGCGAAATCAACAGCAGCGGCAGGGTATCGATACCCGGCTGACGGCTGGAGAGGGTGACGGCGCCCCCCATGCTGTGGGCGATGACGCCGTGCAGCGGACCTACTTCGCTGGCCAATTTGGCTGCCAGCTCGTCGAAGGCGCGCACGAAACGGGGCAGGTGGCCAGTGTTGCCTGCGCTCTGGCCGTGGGCCGGATGATCGTAGGCAATGGCGGTGAAACCCTGTGCGGCGATATGGCTCATCAGCGGATAGAACTGACTGGCGCTGCCGGACCAGCCGTGCATCAGTAGCCACAGTGGTCCCTGACCGAGCCGATAGCTCATCAATACCCCTTCGCTGGTATGGACGGCCTGCTTCACCAGACCGGCAGGTTCGTGGCCATCCCGCTGATTGCGCTGGGGGGTGAGCAGCAACTTGCTGGCGGTGCGCTTGGCATGGGTGGGGGTGAGTCTGTGGTGCAACCGGGTGCCGATCCCCAGCAGCCATTTGCTCGGGCTGAAGCGGCGGGTGTTGAAGTAGATCTTGCTGCTCATGGTCATCCTGTGGTTTTTATGTGCGAACGGTCGTGCTTTTTTGTCGGTTTTTAAAAATTAGTGTTGAACGGATGCCAAAACATCAGCGCCAGCTGCTCAGCAGAGCGTCCACCTCGGGCCAGAAGTGGCGGGCCGGATCCTGACACAGTTCGAGATCGTTGAACACCTGATCCGCCAGATAGAGGCCATAGAGGCGATAAACGGCGCGCCAGGGATCCATCTCGCGTCGCCACTCGCCTGCGGCCTGACCCTGCACCACCTGACGGGCCAGATAGTCGAGCCAGAAGCGCACCAGTTGCCGGGCGGCTTGCTGCACCTGGCTCTTTTGCTCATGGCCATCCTGCACTGAGGTCCAGGCGTCGAGGAACATGCAGCGTCCGGCAAAGCAGTGGTTCCAGGCCTGCCAGGCGCGCAGCAGGGCGATCAGCTTGTCGTGCTGGCTCTGGTGCTCCTGCTGGCGTACCGGCTGGATCACCCGTAGCCGAAACACCTCGGCGGCGTACTCCAGCACGGCGATCTGCAGATTGTCGCGGGATTGAAAGTGGGCAAACAGGCCGCTTTTCGACATTTCGCAGGCGCTGGCCAGCGAGCCTATGGTCAGGCTCTCCAGCCCTTGCTGGCTCGCCTGCTCAAAGGCGGTCTGCAAAATGTTTTCCCGGGTCAGGCGCCCCTTGCTCATCACTCTCTCCTCATTGGCGCTGGCAGCATAAAGTACGATCGTGCTAATTGTCGAGCAACAAATAGCCAGCATGGCTGGCTATCTCATCTGGCCTGTGTCGCCGCGTTCGGGGCTCAGCTCTCCTTGATATCGAGCTGTTGCAGGGCGATAACCGCCTGAGTTCGGTTCTTGACGCCCAGTTTTCTGAAGATGGCGGTGATATGGGCCTTGATGGTGGCCTCGGAGACATTGAGCTCCCAGGCGATCTGCTTGTTCAGGCTGCCATCGCGCAGCATGATCAGCACTTTGTATTGCTGGGGGGTGAGGCTGGCCAGCTTGCTGGCGAAATCGGGGCCATCTTCCGATTCAGGATGGAGCGAGATGCCTTCCGGCACCCAGTTATCCCCCCCGATCACCGTATTGAGGGCGTTGACCAGCTCCTTCATCGGCACCGACTTGGGAATAAAGCCGAGCGCTCCGAGCCGCAACACCTGCTGGATGATGACCGCATCTTCCGAGGCGGAGACCACAACTATGGGCAGGTCGGGATACTGGCCGCGCAGGTGGGCCAGCCCCTCGAAGCCGTTGGCCCCCGGCATCTTGAGATCGAGCAGCAACAGGTCAACTTCGGGGTGCTCGCCGAGCAGGCTGGTCAGGCTGTCGATGGAGTCCGCTTCCAGCAATTGAGCGTCGTTGATGGCCATGTGCACCGCTTGGTAAAGGGCGCCCCGAAACAGGGGGTGGTCATCTGCGATGACGATGGTAAATTGGCTGTCCATATTTCGGTTAATGGCTCACATTGTTGCTAACTGATTGTTTTGAAAAATCAAACTAGCATCGCTCACCAAGAGGGTCAAACCCGCCGGTGCGCAAATGTGAAGCGAACATCGGATGTTTTGCCATCAGGGCAGATCGGCCGGTCGCAGGCAACACATGCAGGAGGCAACATATGGGTTCCTTGGTATTGGCGGTGGGCACCGGCTCCACCTGGGCGATGCGGGCGGCACTGGTGCTCGCCATGAGCGGACTGACGTGGCAGGAGCAGGTGTTCGAGCTGGAGGATGCCAAGTCGCTGGCGCGGCTCAAGCGGCTGGCACCGGCCGGTCTGGTGCCCTGGCTCGAACACGATAGCGTGCGGGTTCACGACTCGCTGGCCATCGCCGAATATGTTCACGAGCTCTGTCCCGACCGTCAGCTCTATCCCGTTTCGCTGGCCGAGCGGGCACTGGCTCGCAGCCTCTGCGCCGAGTTGCACGCGGGATTTCGGCAGATCCGTTCTCTGCTCCCCTTCTTTCTTGGGGCGCCAACCCGTATCGATCCCCCGGTGGAGGCGGTCGGCGAGCTGGCCCGTTTGCAGGAGATCTGGTCGCAGGCGCGGGGCTCCTTCTATTTTGGCGAGGCGGGCATTGTCGACGCCTTCTATGCCGTGATGGCTTATCGGCTGGCCAGCTACGGCATCGTGCTGCCCGGTCAGGCCGGAGCCTATCAGCAGGCGCTGCTCTCTTGGCCTCTGTGGCAGGAGACCCTGCTCAAGGCGCGGTTGCAGTGGCCGGTGGCGGCGCGCCAGTCACAGTGAGCTTTGGCAGATAGATAAACGAGAGAGGGGAGCCAGTGGCTCCCCTCTCTGCTGCTGGTGAATGTGGCTTAAGGGTTACTTCTGCCGACCGGCAAAGACCACCACCACCTTGTCATCCCCTTTCTCCCGCACGAAGGCGTAGGGGGCATCCGAGAGTTTCTGGTGGCTGCCTGCCGCAATGGCCGGATGGGCTGCGCGGAACTGACCCAGTTGCTGCCAATGCTTGACCAGCTCGGCCTTGTCGCCGCTGGCAAGCTCCTGCCAGTTCATGTCCGAGCGCAAGCCTTGATCGAACACTCCGCCATCCTTGGCCAGCCCGCGGCCGGACTCGTCGCCGTAGTAGAGCTGGATACCTCCCGGCAGCAGCATAAAGCTGTTGGCGACCCGGCGCTGTAGCGGCACATCCTGATAGTCGCCAAAGAACAGCTTGGTGTCGTGGGAGCTGATGTAGCTCAACACGTTGAACTCGGGATCCTGATTGATGCGGCTGGCGTAGCTGGCATAGGTGGGCTCGGCGCTGGCCATGCACTGGGCCTGTGACAGTGCGAACTCGCGCTGATAGTCGAAGTTGATCAGGGAATCGAAACCGTTCTGATACCAGAAATCCTTGGCCACCCCGTGATCCCACACCTCGCCCACCATGTAGAAGGGCAGATCGTCGAGGGCCTTGCTCGGGTTCGCAGTCTTCCACTCCTTGAGCGCAGCGGTGCCCGCCTGCTTGAGCTTGGCCCACACTTCGGGCTCCAGATGCTTGACTGTGTCGGCACGGAAGCCGTCGATACCAAAGCGGCGCACCCAGTCGGTGTGCCAGGCGATGAGATAGTCACTCACGGTAGCGTCGGACTGCGCCTTGGCGAGGGTATCTTTTTTCGCCGCCAGCAACGGCGGCAGCCCTACCGGTTTGGCCGATTCGGTCAGAAAGTCCGGCAGCCCCGCAACCGAGCCGGTGACATCGTCGGTGCCGGGCTGCGGGTAGCCGGGCAGACCGGCGCGCACCCAGTCACCACTCCACCACTTGTTCCACGCGGGTGATTGATAGTCGATGAACTGGTTGTAGCCATGCCAGTTGAGACCGCCGCTCGGGCGCCACTGGTTCCAGACGGTCGGCAGTTTGCCGCTGTTCTGGGTCAGTTCGGTGAGCCCCAAATCCTGCAAGTCGGCGAGGGTGGCGTAACCGGCGTGGTTCATCACCACGTCGAGGATGATCCGCATGCCGCGCTTGTGGGCCTCGTCCACCAGGGTTTTCAGGCTCTCTTCATCGCCGTAGTTGGGGTCAATCTTGGTGAAGTCGAGCGCCCAGTAGCCGTGGTAGGCGTAGAAGGGGAAGTTGCCCTGCTCACCACCGCCGATAAAGCCGTGAACCTGCTCCACCATGGGGGTGATCCAGATGGCGTTCATGCCGAGGCTCTTGATGTAGTCGAGCTTCTCGGTCAGCCCCTTGAAGTCACCGCCATGCCAGGTGGCTACCTCATCCTGACCATCCTTCTGGCGGCCGAAGCTGTGGTCGTTGGCGGGATCGCCGTTGTTGAAGCGGTCGGTCAGCAGGAAATAGACGCTCGCCTGATCCCAGCTGAACGGTGCTGGCTTGGCTGCCTTGACCGGTTCGAGCAGCAGCAGGCCGCCGCTCTCTTTGCTCGGGGTCAGGGTCAGCTTGCCCTGTTTGACTACCGCCTCCTGTTTCGAGTAGGCATCCCTCAGTCGGGTGCCGTCGGGCCAGACCCCTTTGAGCGACACAGTGACCGGGCCGCCATCCCAGCTGATGCAGGGCTCTTGTGGTGGCTGTCGTTTGAATTCGCTCTTCTTGGTCGCCCGTAGCACCTTGAGGCTGGGGGTATCCGGGTTGAAGCTGAACTGATACTCCCCGGCCAGCATCACCCGCAGGGTAAAGCTCTGATCCTTGCTGCATTTGTCCATGGGCTGGGCGGTGCCGAAGGGGAGCGGCTTGCTCTCGCTCGGGCCAAAGCTGGTGCCGCAACTGTTGCCTGCGTCGCTGATGCGGATCTGGTGGTTCCCCTTGGCAAGAGGGTGAGTCAGCTCCACCGTGCCCTTGTCCAGCGCGATCGGGGCCGCTACCGGTTGACCATCCACATAGAGGCGAACCTCGGGGGCGGCCATCGCCTGTTGGGTGAACAGAGGGGCGGCCAGCAGGGCGAGCCAGAGAGGGGATAAGTGATGAGCACGACGCATAAGCCATTCCTTGAGCAGGGCAGTTCGGACAAGGGCCCATTCTAGGAGCAGCAAAGCGCGCCTTGGATCGGCAAAATGCCGATTTGTGACATCAGTTCAAATGGTTACGTTTTCAAGCCGAGGAAAGTGTGACAGGGAGGTGGTGGGAATCTCTGTCGATAAAAATAGCGGCCATAAAAAAAATGCCGGTCAGGTGACCGGCATTTTGTGTGTCAGGCATCGTCGTCACATCAGACGGTGAAGAACTTGAAGTTGACGAAGGCCACCGCGATGAAGGAGGCAACCATGCCGCTGATGCAGAGCACAGCAGGGCGGATGGCTGGCCAGCGATGGGTCAGCAGAATGATGGCCAGCAGGGTCGGGTAGAGCCCGAACATGTAGCGCGGCATGGCGTTGAGGCCGGTCATCAGCGGAATGGTGCAGCAGATGAACATCAGGGTCGCTTCAGCCCAGCGCTTCTGGCTGAACAGGTAGCCGTTCAGGCACCAGCCGAAGATCACCATGATGGAGAGGTAAGCCTTGCGGCCGCCCAGCTCGAAACCGCTCAGCCACCAGTCCAGCGGGCTGTCCATGTAGCGACCCCAAGCCACCTGAATGTGCTTGAAGGCAAAGGCATCGCCGGTCAGGTGATAGAGGTAGACCATGTAGGCAAACAGGCCAAACGGGATCATCCAGAGGGTGAACACCACCTTGAAGGCGCGCTCGGTGAAGCGGAAAAATTCCCGCCAGCCGTAGGCCTGCAGCGCCAGGATCAGCACCGGGAAGACCATCATCACCCCCAGGTTGCGGGTGGCGGAGATACAGACCCCCAGCACGGCCACCATCAGCCACTGCTCCCGATAGGCGAACAGGAACATCCCAAGCATCAGCGCCATAAAGGTCGACTCGGTATAACCGGAGACGAAGTAGGCGGAGAAAGGGGAGAAGGCGAGCAGCCAGACGCCGAAGCGGGCGGTATCGTCCCCCAGCTTGAGCTGACGCAACACCAGCAGCATCAGCGGCAGGCTGGCGAAGAAGGAGAGGTTGGTAACAATGATGAGGCCGATCAGACTCTCGACATTGAACAGGTTGGAGATGGCACCGGAGACCATCGGGTAGAGCGGCATAAAGGCCCAGTTGGCCGCATTGCCCTTGCTCAGCCAGCGCGGGTAGAGATCGTAGCCATTTTCGATGATGCGCTGGAACCAGACGCAGTCGAACTGGCAATAGGCCTGCAGCGGGCCTATGTCGGGGGAGCCATAGAGCTGGACACCGAAGTAACCCATGCCATACAGCGCCACCCGGCTCAGCATGAAGGCGGCGATGATCATCAGCCAGTCACGACCGCTGATGCGCAGTGACGGGCGATAGGGGAGTGCAGCCCCGGTTAGCGGGGCAGTATTGGTCATATCATTCATCAGGCAAAAACCCAGACGCGAGAGAGAACGTAAGTTAGGACGGTAACGGTCAGGGTGGCGATGACCACCGGCAGCAGACCGGAGAGCCCCGCAAACAGCAGGCCGCTCAGGATCAGGTTACGCACCGCCAGCGAGAAGAGGGCAACCAGCAGAAACTTGCTGGCGGCTCCCTGCTTCTGGAAGGTGATGTAGCGGTGACCAAAGAAGGAGAACCAGAATGCGATGGCAAAAGCCAGCGTGGTAACCAGGTGCTCCGAGATGGTGGGCCAGGTATGAAACAGTGCGATGGAGGTGCCAAGGTCGACGAGGGTAGCCCCCCCGCCGACAAAACCGAAACGTACCAGCCGCCAGAATTCCTCGCGGGAGATCATTGAGGCGCTTGCTCCTGCTGCTCTTGCGGGTTGTTGTCAGCGCTCTGCGGTTTGGCCGCATCCTGCTTGGCATACTGGCCATAGACCCCTTCAATGAGGTAGACCGGGCGCTGTTTCACTTCCACGAACATGCGGCCGATGTACTCGCCGATGATGCCGAGCGACAGCAGCTGGATACCGCCGAGGAACAGCACCACGGACATCAGGGAGGCGTAACCGGGCACGTCGATGCCGAAGAAAATCACCTGGGTGATGATTTTCAGGATATAGAGGAAGGCCACCAGCGAGACGCTGACACCCACATAGCTCCAGACCCGCAGCGGCCAGCTGGAGAAGCTGAGCAGACCGTCGAGGGCGAAGTTCCACAGTTTCCAGTAGTTGAACTTGGTTTCACCGGCGTGACGGGCCGGGCGCTCGTAGGGGACGCCAACGGCACGGAAACCGGCCCAGGCAAACAGCCCCTTCATAAAGCGGTTGCGCTCGGGCAGCAGCTTGATCGCCTCGACCACGCGACGGTCGATCAGGCGGAAGTCACCGGCGTTCTCCGGCAGCTTGGTGCTGGTGGAGAGGGCGTTGAAGAAGCGGTAGAAGCCACCGGCAGTCAGGCGCTTCATCGGGGTATCGGCGCTGCGATCGACGCGGATGCCGTAGACGGTGTCATAGTCACCGGTCTGCCACAGTTTGACGAACTCCAGGATCAGGGCGGGCGGGTCTTGCAGATCCACGTCCATCGGCACGATGGCATCCCCTTTGGCCTGATGCAGACCGGCGGTCAGGGCCGCTTCTTTACCGAAGTTGCGTGCCAGGTTGACCAGGGTCACGCGCGGGTCACGGGCGATGGCCTGCTCAACCACTTCACGGGTGCGGTCACGGCTGCCATCGTTGACGAATACAATTTCAAGCTGGTCTTTCAGCGGGGCCAGTTCGTTGTCTATCGCGTTGATGAAGGCATCGATGCTCTCTTCCTCGTTGTAAACGGGAACGACCAGAGAGAGTCGAAAATCTGGATGCGACATAAGAACGTCCTTATTTGGGATAGTTGTTTTTATAAAATGGTATTCGGGGCAAGGATCACTGGGCTACGGTCAAACGTACCGACTGCACATTGATGGGAGTAGGTGCCGAGAGCGCCAGAAAATTGGGGCGCTTGGGATCTGCCGTGAGCGAGTCACCGGGCAGACTGAGGCGGATTTCGTTGATGCCCGCTTTGGCCAGTTTCACCGTGGTGGTGAAGTCGTGACCCAGCGCCACTTTCAACAGGGCACCGGCTTCCGGGCTGTTGATGCGGGCCTGTACGGTAAGTTGATCCGGATTGGCCGCCTGCTTGGGCAGCACAAAGTAGAGACCGCCCTGACCGCTGAGCAAGGTACCTTCATCGCTCGGCTTCTTGGCCCAGCCTTCGCTGGAGAGGAAGCGGCTCGGCTTGGTCAGATTGAGCTCGTTACCCGGCTGATAGGTCATGCTGGAGTTGTGTTCCCAGAAGCGGGTCTTGCCTTCCAGATAATAGAGTTTGTAGGCCAGGCTCACGTTGGGGTGAGCAGCCAGATAGAGGGTGTAAAGATAAAAACCGCTTAACGCCAGAATGGCAGTCAAAAAACCGAACTTTTTGTACGTCATATCACTCTCTATGCCTGACAGAATGGGTAGGCCGATGTCGCGCATATGCTAATCCAATTGCAAAAAAAGCATAGTGGATCACAAAAAAATATTTGGTCACATATTAACCCCTTTTTACCCCTGTTCCAAACGTTGCTGCTTCCCGGTTAAACAGGTCTGGCGGGGCGCCGGTTGCCAGTGGTGCTCCGGCAGGGCATTTGGCAAATAGACGTGCTTTGCTGCGTCATTTTCTAGCGGATGCGATAGTCATCTGGCCTCTATCGCCATTTTGCAGGGGGCGATTTATGATGACTCACCTATTCGTCAAGGATGACATATGAAGTGGAGCTCTTGCTGTCTGTTGCTTGGATTATGGGCGCCAATGGCATTGGCCAAGGCCCTGTGTCCCGAGCCTATTCAGGTCGGTTACGATAACTGGCCCCCCTACCATTATTACGAAGCCGACTCACCGCAAGAGGTGCGCGGTTATGCCGCCGAGGTGCTGACGGCTGTGCTCACTTCCATGCACTGCAAGGTCCACTATGTGGAGCTGCCCTGGAAGCGGGTACTGCACGAAATGGAGCATGGCGAGATAGACATGGCGATGGAGGCGAATATCAATGATGAGCGCGCTCGTTATGCCTGGTTTTCCGACGCCTACAACCCGGGGCGCACCTTGCTGTGGATCCGCAAGGGCAGCCACTATCCCGAGCAGGAGCTGGCGAGCTGGCTGGCCAGTGGTTACTCCCTCGGCGTCACCAAAGAGTACTTCTATGGCGATGAAGTGATGTCGCTGCTCGGTCGCTATGCCAAACAGGTGAGTGCGGTGAGCGACCAGCAAAATTATGAGAAGCTGGCCCGCGGCCGGATCGACGGTTTCCTTGGTGACATGCTGGCTACCCCCAGCGCCCTTAACAAGGAGGGGATGAGCGGTCTGTTCACCAGTCACCCCATGGTGGTATCTGAATCGCCGAGCTTCTTTATGTTGGGCAAGCGCAGCTTTTCGCCGCAGTTCTTGCAACAATTCAATCAGGCGTTGGCGCGGTTCAAGGAGACAGATGCGTATGACATTATCTGGCAGCGTTATGCCCCCGGGCGCTAGCAAAGTATTGGCCGTTCACGCATCATGAGCGGCCTGAGCATCGGGTCTGCTTGTCAGGCCCGACAGAGTGAACAAACCGTTTTGAGGTACCCATGGGGATGAAGTATTGGCTGGCCCTTGCCAATCTGGTGTGGCTGGGATGTTTGCCCGCTGGCGCGGTACATGCGACCGAAGCACAAGTCGTGGTGGCGGCCAGTGAAACCGGACACGACTGGTATCAGGGCAGTCAGGCCGAACAGGCCCGTGTCGAGCTGGAGCAGCAGTTGCAAGAGGCTGTGCTTGCCCAGCTGCACCCCGATTTTTTCACGCTGTGGAAGCGTCTGCAGGCCACCCCTGCAGACAAGCGTGGTGCCATCTATGACGACATTTTTGCCAAGCTGAGCCGTTTCCAGCACGCCTGGCGGGGGATGGATCTGGTCTCGCGCGAGCAGATGAAGACCCTCAAGCTCGATTTGAACCGCCCTGTGGTAACCCAACCCAGCGATGATGACCTGCTCACCCAGGTGAAATCTCTGCGCCCTCAGGTGGCAGAATACGAGGCGGTGCGGGCCAAAGTGCACAAGCTGCTGGCGATGCCGATGGCCAGCAAGTGGCCGACCCTCGATATGCCGACCCTGCGTGCCGGAGAGAGCGCCGCCGAGCTCGGCCAGATCCGCGCCATGCTCAACGAGCTGGGCGACAGCGCCCCGAGCCATGGTGATCAGATTTACGATGGTGATACCGAGCAGGCCATCAAGCAGTTTCAACGTCGTCACGGTCTCACCGCGGACGGCATCATCGGCCGTCAGACCCGCTCCTGGCTCAATACCGGCCCGCAAGTGCGCGCCAGCCTGCTGCTGCGCAACCTGTGGCGTCGCGATCTGGTGGATCAGCTCGCCGGTGGCCGCTACGTGCTGGTCAATATTCCCGACTACCGTCTGAGCGTGGTGGAGTCCGGCAACGAGGTGTTTACCAGCCGGGTCATCGTCGGCAAGGAGCAGCGGGCCACCCCCATTCTGGCCAGCGAAATTCGCTCCATCGTGCTCAACCCCTCCTGGCATGTGCCGCGCTCGATCCTGAGCAAGGACATCCTGCCCAAGCTGGGTCGCGATCCCGCCTATCTGAGTCGTGAGCAGTTCGAGGTGATCGACAGCGAGGGCAATCCGGTCCAGTTCACCGAAGAGGGGTGGCATCAGGCGCTGGCCGCCGGTTTCCCCTATCGCCTGCGGCAAAAGCCGGGTGATCACAATGCCCTGGGGCGCTACAAGTTCTACCTGCCCAACAATGACGCCATCTATCTGCACTCCACCCCGCGCAAGGCGCTGTTCGAGCAGGGGGCGCGCGCCTTCAGCTCGGGCTGCATCCGGGTGGAACATGCGGACGATCTGGCCGAGCTGTTGTTGGCGGACTCCCGCTATCAGCCGGACAAGGTGGCCAATATCCTCAAGGAGAGCCAGACCAAATGGTTGCCGCTCACCACGCCGATCCCGGTCTTTACCGTCTACTGGAGCAGCTGGATCGACGAAAATGGTCGCCAGCAATTGCGTAACGACATCTACGGATTTGATCGGGTCAGCTTCCAGAGCCGCCTGCTGTGATCCCTGCCACAGAGTGAAAAGCCCGGCCTGTGCCGGGCTTTTCTATGGGCGATTGAGGTTTGACAGGGCCCCCCGCCGGAGGGTAGTTTCAAGCGCCTGTATCACATTCAATCAGTGATCTTATTCAACTATTTTTCGCTTGAATCTGCGATGGACGAACCCCTTATGCTGGAACAAGAGATAAGTCGACGTCGCCTGTTGCTGGGAGCCGGTTGCCTGCTGGGCAGCTCGCTGATCTCCTTCCCTGCACTGGCCAGCCGCAGTACCACCGGGCGTGAACTCAGTTTCTTCAATCTCAATACCGGCGAGCGGGTGCGCGCCAGCTATTGGGAAAATGGCCACTATCTGAGCGACGGGTTGGCCGAGCTCAACCACATCTTCCGCGATTACCGGCGCAATGAAGTGTTCAACATCGACAAGAAGCTGTTTGATCAACTGTTTCTGTTGCAGCACAAGCTGGGCCGGCGCAGCGAAATCCAGCTGATCTCCGGCTATCGCGCCCCGGCGACCAATCGTCAGAAGCGCCACAAGAGCCGCGGCGTGGCCAAGCACAGCTACCACACCCTGGGGCAGGCGGTGGATGTGCGGATCCCCGGCGTACAGCTGGCCCATCTGCGCAAGGCGGCGCTCCAGCTCAAGGTGGGTGGGGTTGGTTACTATCCCCGTGACAACTTCGTTCACCTCGATACTGGCCCGGTGCGCAGCTGGTAAAGGGGTTGGCAAGCTGCCAAGCTCTTTCCACCAGAGAGGAGATAGCGATGAAAAAGATAGTGATTGGCGGCCTGATCGCCCTGTTGTTGACCGGTTGCAGCAAGCTCAACCGTGAAAATTACGACCAGTTGAAGATGGGGATGAGTTACGCCGAGGCCAGCACTATTCTGGGCAAGGCAGAGCGCTGTGATGATGCGCTGGGCACCACCAGCTGCCTCTGGGGCGGGGAAGGGAAGAATATCAAGATCCGCTTTATCGCCGACAAGGCGACCTTCTTCAGCTCGGAAGGGATTAACTGAGTCGCAGACCGTCCATGAAAAAAGCGCCGCTCGGGCGCTTTTTTGTTGCTCGCAATCCAACCCGCCTCGCCAGAAGCTGGCGTACTCAGTGGGTCGCGTACTGGTAGTTGAAGGTGGGCAGACCCCACTTGAAGCGTACCGCCAGCAGCCGCAGTACAAAGCCGATCCCGATGGAACCGAACGCGGCCCAGTTGGTCGGCAAGCCCTGATCCAGCGCCAGACAGTAGAGGGCTGCGGTGATCAGCGAAATGGCTGCATAGAGCTCGCGACGAAATACCAGCGGAATGCGCTGACAGAGCAGATCCCGCAGTACCCCGCCAAAGACCCCGGTCACTACCGCCATGATGCAGGCAATACCGGCGCCGTGGCCCATATCCAGCGCTCGGGCCGCACCGAAGATGGAGAAGACCACCAGTCCCAGGGCATCAAGGGCCATGAACAGCTTGCCGAGATAGCGCATCAGGGGAGCGGAGACCACACCCGCCATCGCAGCTGCGGCAACCAGCAGCACATATTCCGGATGTTCAATCCAGAGCAGCGGATAGTGGCCGAGCAGCACATCACGAATGGTGCCACCACCGATGGCCGTCGCCGAGGCGATGATCACCACACCAAACAGGTCCATCCGTCGCCGACCCGCGGCCAGCGCGCCGGTCATCCCTTCGGCCACCAGGCCAACCAAGAAGAGTGCATGTAACATGAGATATCCCAGGGAACGAGAAAGGCCAGAATCCTACCAACTCGTGTCATATGGGACAAGCTATCGAATGCATGCATTAATTTAATTCATGCTAAATGCGAAAAAGGCACCGTTTCGGGTGCCTTTTTCTAATCAATGTTCAAGGGTTAGCGCCCCAACTGCTCCTGCCGGTAGTGATCGACCCACATGGCGGTGGCACCACAGATGGCGACTGGCATCACGAAGAGGTTAACCACCGGAATGGCGGAGAAGAGGGTCACCAAAGCGCCGAAGCTCAGACACTTGCCGCGGCGTTGCTTCAACGCATCGCGCATGGTGATGAAGTCGATCTTGTGGTTGTCGAAGGGATAATCCACATACTGGATCGCCATCATCCAGGCGCTGAACAGGAACCAGAGCACCGGCGCCAGGGTCTGGCCCACCACAGGGATCAGGAACAGGATCAGGCAGCCAATGGCCTTGGGCAGGTAATACTTCAGCTTGGTCCATTCGCGGCCGAAGGTGCGTGGCACATCCTTGACGATATCCAGCACACCGCTGTCATTGGCGGGCTGGCCGGTGAGGATCTGCTCCACCTTCTCCGCCAGCAGGCCGTTGAAGGGGGCGGCTACCCAGTTGGCAACCGAGCTGAAGATAAAGGAGAAGACCACCAGTATGGTGATGAGGGCGATGGGCCAGAGCAGGTAGTCCAGCCAGTCGAGCCAGGCGGGGATCTGCTGGTGGAGCCAGGCGAACAGGCCGTCCAGTTGCAGCAACAGGGCATAGAAGGCCCCGGCAAACAGCACGAAGTTGACCAGCAGGGGGATCAGCACAAAGGTGCGGATGCCCGGTTGGCGAATAAGGGAAAAACCGCGCAGAAAGTAGTCTGCACCGCTGATTGAATCTTTGACCATATGGGGTGATTGGCTCATGTGAGCTCCATCTATGCATGGGAGAACTGCCAGCATATTACAAACAAGCCTTTGATTTGGTAAAGTCGCCGACTATTCCTTATTTCGTGCCGTGGAGACCAAAAATCGGGCATGAATGGGGATGATGCCTGCATATTACAAACAAAGTCGGGTCTGGATTTGGTAAAGTCACCTGCCCGCATCCTCTTTATTTAGCCACTGATACAGGTCGCCATGCGTCTGAAACTGATCAAACTCGCCGGCTTCAAGTCGTTCGTCGAGCCGACCCGCATCGAACTGTCGGCAGACATGACCGCCGTGGTGGGCCCCAATGGCTGTGGCAAATCCAACGTCATCGACGCGGTGCGCTGGGTGCTGGGGGAGAGTTCCGCCCGCCATCTTCGCGGCGAGAACATGACCGATGTCATCTTCAACGGCTCAATCAACCGCAGTGCGCACGGGCGCGCCTCGGTCGAGCTGGTGTTCGACAATCCCCATAACCGGGTGCCCGGCGAGTTCGGCCGCTTTACCGAGATCTCGGTGCGCCGCGAAGTGCTGCGCGACGGCTCCAACCACTATCAGATCAACGGCCAGAAGTGCCGCCGCAAGGATGTGACCGACCTCTTCCTCGGCACCGGTCTTGGCCCTCGCAGCTACGCCATCATCGAGCAGGGCACTGTCAGCCGACTGGTGGAGTCACGTCCGGCCGATCTCAAGCTCTTTATGGAAGAGGCCGCCGGGGTCTCCCGCTACAAGGAGCGGCGCCGCGAGACCGAGCAGCGCATTCGCCATACTCAGGAGAATCTGGAGCGCCTCGGCGATATTCGCGGCGAGCTGGGCTCGCGCCTCGACCACCTCAAAGCCCAGGCCGAAACGGCCGAGCGCTACAAACAGCTCAAGAGTCGTTCGCGCGCAGCTCGCGCCGAGCTGATTGGCTCCGAGTTGTGGGCGCTGGAGACGCGCCTTGGCGAGGCCAAAACCGAACTGGCGCAGGCCGAGCAGGCGCTGGCGGCGCTCGATGCCAAGCGCACCGCCGATGAGGGGCGCCACGTCACCCTGTCGGTCGCCAGACAAGAGGCGCAAGCCGAGCAGGCGAGCCGTCAGCAACAGATTTTTCTTGGTGGGCAAGCTATCGCCCGCCTCGAACAACAGCAACTGCACCAGAGTGAACTGGGGCGCGACTGGCAGGCCCGTGCAGAGGCGCTGGGCGAGCGGATCGCGACTCGCAAGGCGCAGCTGGCCAGCCAGCAGGATCAACTGACCGAAGGGGTATTGCGCGCCGAGCAGGAGAGCGCCCGGCTGGAGCAGTGTGAGCAGTTGCTCACCGAGCAGCAGGAGGCCCGCCAGCACGCCAGCGAGCAGCTGGAACAGGCCCGCTTGCGCCAGCAGCAGTGGCAGCAACAGTTGGCCGGGTTGCAGGGGCAGCTCAACCAGACCCGTACCCGGTTGGGTGGCCTGCAGGAGCTGCAAGCCAAGACCCGGCTGGCACGCCTCAAGCTGGAAGATGAACGCGCGGGACCCCTCGGCACAGAGGCCGACGATCTGCAACCGGCCCTCGATGCCCTGAGTAGCGAGCTGGAGCTGACGCGGGCGGCCAATGGTGAGCTGACCGAGCAGCTGGCGCAGGCGGTCGACGCCCATGAACAACTCAAGCAGCAGCATAGCCAGCAGTTGAGCCTGCTGCGGGAGTTGGAGGCGCGGCTGGCGACCCTGGATCAGATCCTCGGCGAACAGATGGAGGGGGCGACCCTAGCCGACCGGTTGCAGGTTGCCCCCGAGTGGGCACAGGCACTAGACAAGGTACTGGGTCGCTGGCTCACCGCAACGCCGGCGGACGAGTGCAATCTGGCGCAAGAGGGGCTCTGGATTGGCCCGGCGCAACCGGCGGTTGCCGGTACGCTGGCGGCGCAACTGGGCGGCGAGCACATTCCCGCCTTCCTCAATGCCATCTGGCTGGTGGAGAGCCGGGAGGCCGCATTGGCCCGCCAGCCAAGCCTTGCGGCCGGTGAGTCGGTACTGACTCCTGCTGGCGACTGGCTGGGGCCAAACTGGGCAGATCTGGGGCAGGGCGCGGCGCTTGGCACCATGGCGCTGCTGGGTGAGCGTGAGCGGTTGCATACCGAGCAGGATAAGGTTGCCGCGGGGTTGGCACAGCTGAGTGAGCAAGTTGTTGCAGCCGATGCCCGGCGTGCCCAGCTTGCCAGTGCGCAGGAGTTGTCGCAGCGAACCTTGCGCGAGCAAGAGCAGAAATGGCAACAACTGCGCGAAGCCTGGAGCCTGCAACAGGGTCAGCGGCAGGAGCGGTTGCAGCGGCTCGGTCAGCTCGGCGAAGAGCTGGTCCGGCTCGATCAGGAGCAGGCCGAAGAGGCAGAGCGGCTGGCCAGCGCCCGTGAACAACTGGAACTCGATGAGGTGCGCCTTGCCGAGTTGCAGGAGCAGGGGGAGCCGCTGACACAAGCGCTGCAGGTCGCTCAGGATCAGCTGACCCGCTGCGAGCGGGCGGTTGACGAGGCCCGTGTGCGCCGCGAGCAGCAGCAAGCGGCCTGCCAGCGTTTGCAACTGGAGCTGGGCAATCTGCGCCAACTCATTACCTTGGGTGAAGAGGAGTTGGCGAGGCTCGGGCTGGAGCTGGCCGGGCTGAAAGGGCCGGATCGCGAGGCCGTGCCGGATCTGGCGCCCCTGCTGGCCGAGCAACGCAATCTGGAGGCGCAGCAGCTCGCCTGTCATCAACGGCTTGCGGAGCTGGAGCGCCAGCTCGGTGAGCTGGAGCAGGCCAGAAGTGCCGATCACAAGCAGCTGGTGACTCTGCAAGAGAAGCTGGCGACCCTGCGCCTTGAGCGCGAACGCAACCTCACCCGTCGACAGGGGCTGCACGAGCAGTTCGAAGAGCTGGGGATTCGACTGGTGGATCTCGATCAGGCGGTGCTGATCGCCGCTGATCGCAGCAAGCTGCGGCAGGAGATCCAGACTCTGGAGGGGCAAGTGGAGGCGCTCGGCGCCATCAACCTGGCGGCGCTGGAGGAGTACGAAGAGGCGAAAACCCGGGCAACCTACCTCGAAAATCAGTGTCAGGATCTCGAGCAAGCGCTGGAAACCTTGAGCCAAGCTATTAAAAGAATTGATAAAGAGACACAAATACGGTTCCGGGACACTTTCGATAAGGTCAACGAAGATTTAAAATCCCTGTTTCCAAAAGTGTTCGGTGGGGGCAGTGCCTGGCTTGAGCTTACCTCCGATGATCTTTTGGAGGCCGGAGTGAGCATCATGGCGAGACCTCCGGGTAAGAAGAATGCTACCATTGCCCTGCTTTCCGGGGGGGAGAAGGCGTTAACCGCGCTTGCGCTGGTTTTTGCCATCTTCAGACTCAACCCAGCACCTTTTTGTCTGCTGGATGAGGTGGATGCACCGCTCGATGAAGTGAACGTCGGTCGCTTCTGTTCTCTTGTCAAAGAGATGTCGAGCACAGTACAGTTCGTTTACATCAGTCATAATAAGGTCTCCATGGAGATGGCTGAGCAACTGGTTGGCGTCACGATGCAAGAGCCCGGGGTTTCTCGCATTGTGTCGGTCGATATCGGTGAAGCCGTCGCTTTGGCTGAGCAAAACTAGAAAGAGAAGCAGCTAATGCAGGAATTGCGTTACATCTTGGTTGCCCTGGGCGGTATTGCTATTGCGGCATTGCTCATTCACGGGTTGTGGAGCAACAAAAAGAATCGTCAGGCACCGATCAAAGAGAAACCGATTGGACGGATGGACTCCAAGTCGCGGGATCGTGATAACGACGCCTTCGACAGCGATGGCATCGGCCAGGTACGTGTGGTCAGTGGTGGCCGTCGTGCCGAGCCCAAGCTGCGCAGTGAAGAGAGCCGCCAGCCGGAACTCGGTCGTCGCCCTGCCGTCCCCGCCTTTGATGATGAAGATGACGAGGACGATCTGCCGCCGCCCGTAGTGCGCAAGCCTGCTGCCCGCCCGGTTCCGCCACCTCCTGTCTATGAAGAGGAGGAAGCGTTCGACGAACCGCTGCCCGAGGAGATCGACGAGGCGCCTGCCGCGCCGGTGCGCAAACCTGCTCAGGTCAATCGTCGTACCCCGGTCTACCGTTCCCGTCCCCAGCGCGAGCCCATGATGCAGTCGCTGGATGACGAGCCGCTGGTCGAGCCCGCTTACGCGACCGCCCCGACTTTTGGTGCCCGTGCAGAGACAGTCCGTACCGCTGACACCGTTCGTGCCGAACCGGTGCGTGCTCCCGAGCCGGAATATCAGCCGCAGCCCCGTCATGTGGCTCCCGAGCCTGTTTATGAAGAGCCGGCCTATGTGGCACCTGCTCCTGTGGTGGAAGAGCCGCGCATGGCCCCCCAGCCGGTCGAGAAGGTCTGGCAGGATGTCTATGTCATCAACCTGATGGGCCGTCCGGGTCACGACTTGCAAGGTGCGACCCTGCTCTCATCCCTGATGGCGCTGGGCTTCAAGTTTGGCGAGATGGATATTTTCCACCGTCACGAAGATCCCAACGGTAAGGGTGAAGTGCTCTTCTCCATGATCAACATGGTCAAGCCAGGCACCTTCAATCCGTACCGGATGGAGCAGTTCACCACGCCGGGTGTCTCCCTGTTCATGCAACTGCCGCTGCGCAGCAATGCCGCGTTTGCCTTCGAGGACATGCTGCAGGCTGCCGATCAGCTGGCCAGCGATCTCGATGCCATGCTGACCGATATGGATCGCAGCCCGCTGAGCGACGAGACCATTGCCCGTTACCGTCACGAGCTGGCTGCCTACGAGGCCAGTCGCGACTAATACGCCATGCGGGTCGAGTGAAGAAAAAGTGCGGTACCCTGGTACCGCATTTTTGTTTCTACCCCGGCCGTATGTTCAATCACACTTCGAGACTTTTTCATGAGCGATATCCTCTCCCGCCACCGTCAATTGTGTGAACTGCTTACCGAATATGGTCACCAGTACTATGTACTGGATAACCCCACAGTGCCGGATGCCGAATACGATCGCCTGATGCGCGAGCTGATTGCGCTGGAAGCCGACCACCCCGAGCTGAAAACCCCGGCGTCACCCAGCGTACGGGTCGGCGGCCAGCCGCTGACGGCGTTCAGTCAGGTGCGTCACGAGATCCCCATGCTCAGTCTGGATAACGTCTTTAGCAGCGAAGAGTTGCAGGCGTTCGAACAACGGATGAGCGATCGCCTCAAGCGTGACGTGCGTTTCACCTTCTGCTGCGAGCCCAAGCTCGATGGTCTGGCGGTGAGCTTGCTCTATGTAAATGGTCAGCTGGTGCAGGCGGCCACCCGGGGCGATGGCGCCACCGGTGAGGAGATCACCGAGAACGTGCGCACCATCAAGGCCATTCCGCTCGCGCTGCGTGGCACTGGCTGGCCAGAGCGGCTGGAAGTGCGTGGCGAAGTGTTTATGCCCAAGGCCGGTTTCGAGGCGATGAACGCCAAGGCGCTGGCCGCAGGCGAGAAGGTGTTCGTCAACCCGCGCAACGCCGCCGCCGGCAGCCTGCGTCAGCTCGATTCACGTATCACCGCCAGCCGTCCCCTGAGCTTTTACGCTTACGGTGTCGGTGTTGGCGGCGAGCAACTCGGTGGCTCTCACTTCGGTCGTCTCAATCAGCTCAAAGAGTGGGGGCTGCCACTTAGTCCCGAGGTGAAACTCAAAGAGGGGGCTGCCGGTTGTCAGGCGTTCCACGACGACATTCTGGCCCGTCGTGGCGAGCTCCCTTATGAGATCGATGGCGTGGTCTACAAGGTGGATGCCATCCCCCTGCAAGAGGAGTTGGGCTTTGTGGCCCGCGCCCCGCGCTGGGCTACTGCCCACAAGTTCCCGGCGCAGGAAGAGATGACAGAGCTTGAGAACGTCGAGTTTCAGGTCGGCCGCACCGGCGCCGTGACCCCGGTGGCCAAGCTAAAACCGGTGTTTGTCGGCGGCGTCACTGTCTCCAACGCCACCTTGCACAATGCTGACGAGATTGAGCGCCTCGGCGTGATGATTGGCGATACCGTGATCGTGCGCCGGGCAGGGGATGTGATCCCGCAGATCGTCGCCGTGGTGGAGGCGCAGCGCCCAAGCGACGCCCGTGCGATCCTCTTCCCGACCGAGTGCCCGGTGTGCGGTTCGGATATTGTTCAAGAGAAAAAGATCGTCCAACAAAAAACCAAAACACTCGAAAAAATACTTGCGACTCGTAAATGTACGGGAGGGTTAAATTGTCTAGCTCAAGTCAAAGAATCTCTCAAACATTTCGTTAGCCGTAATGCGGTTGATATAGAAGGTGTTGGTGATAAAGTCATTGAACAGTTAGTAGATGGTGGATTAGTTAAACATCCAGCAGATCTATTTAGATTGAGTGTTGATGATTTTTTAAAATTAGATGGTTTTGCTGAAGTTTCAGCAAAAAATGCATTTGATGCTATCCAGGCTAAAATTGGTACAACATCCTCTATCGACTTTTTATTTGGATTGGGAATTCCATCTGTTGGTCAAGTTGTAGCAGAAAGACTGATTGTTGAGCTTGGATGCTTGGATAATATAATGTCAGCACCGAGAGGAATTATTAGTCAGATAAATGGTATCGGTTTAGATATTGATGCGGAAATATCAGACTATTTTAGTGCTGCTTCAGTAAGCGATTCGGTTATGGAACTAGCCGATGTAATGGGTGTGGAAAGATCTGGAATATCAATATCCAGAATGTATAAAAGAAAATTTTCAATGGCAAAAATCATTGAAGGTTTAAATATTGATGGCGTTGCTAAGACTTTCTCTGAAGCTATATCTAAAGAAATAACTTTGGATCAGTTGTGCAATGGTTTACAGCATGGTGATTTGGTTGGTATCACAACCACAGCTGGCACAAGTATCAGTAAGCAAAAAATTGATGCAGTTGTCAAAGGTATTAAAGAGAAGAAGCCCTTGCTTGATGCGGTCAAGATCTATGTTGATAAACATGCACTATTGGATGTTGACGATTTATTGGATTCTGAGCCAGCGGAAAAATCAGATAGTTTTATCGCGGGTAAGTCATTTGTAATCACTGGCAGTTTTACGTTCATGTCGAGGGATAAATTGAATTCAAAACTAAAGGAGCTTGGTGGTGAATCTAAAACTTCAGTGTCAAAAAATACAGATATGTTGATTATGGGTGATAAGGCTGGTAGCAAATTGAAAAAAGCGACCGAGCTAGGTATAAAAATCATCAATGAAGATGAATTGCGTTCTCTTCTGGAGTCTGAAAATGGAATTTAAGTATTCTGTTGATGGAAGTGAAGGTAATGTGTACACCGTTATTGTTAAAGAAAGTAATGGCGTATTCAATTTATATTGTGATTGTGCTGCTGGTTCTTATGGAAAGAAGTGTAAGCATAAATCAGGAATAATTGAAGGTATATTGAACGGCCAAATTAATGATGTTTTCAGGTCTGATTTTTTAGGTTCCGAGTTGTGTTCTCATTATCTTTCTTTGAAAGAGAGTGAAGCAGAGTTGGAGCAGATGAAGAAAGACGTTAAACGTAAGACCGCTCGTTTTGAAAGAGTCATGGCTGGATAAAAATTATCCATGTCTATGAACCCGGCCTTAGTGCCGGGTTCTTTTTTCTGGATGTTTAGGTTCTCACTCACGCCAGAGGATCTTGTAGCGCCATTTGTCGGGCACGGTGAGCTGCCAGCGGGCCAGCTCGCTCTTGCTGAAGACATATTCGCCGCGCAGGGCCGCGCGCGGGGAGATGGTACGGGGCAGGGTGCCCGCCAGAATGGTGTTGATGAGGCTGGCTGCCTGTATCCCCTGATCGTGGCCGTCCAGCACCAGCCCGCCGATGGCCATCCCCTTGCCGACGGTAAATTCCCAGAAACAGAAGAGCGGCACCGGCGTGTTGGCGCTGGTCCACTCCAGCACCGTCTTTTCGCTAACATGCTTGCCATTGTCATCGACCAGCGTGTGGTAGAGGCCGAGGAAGATTGCCTGATAGCCGTTCTTCTTGGCGTTGAGCACTGCCTCCTGCCAGAGGCTGTAATCCCCCATCAGCTGGCTGTTGACCCGGGTCTGGCCGACCCGCAGCTCGGTCTGGGTCTTGAATTCATCCTCGATGGCGGTGAGGGCCACATTACTGGAATCAAACAGAACCAGTGCCTTGTCGAGCCCCCCCATCATCTGACTTATTTCGCTGATGTTGCGTTTGAGCAGGGGGCGCTCCAGCACGCCGGTGATCTTGGGGTGGCCGACAAAGCCTTTGAGGCGCGGATTCTCGTTCATGCCGAGAAATACCACCGGGGTGCCCAGCGAGGCGATCTCGTTGGCCAGATAGTTGATGGCGTTGTCATCCCCCAGTACCACCAGAGCCGGTTTGCTCTTCAGATAAAAGGCGATGGCTTGCTGGGCGATCTCGTCGAACTTCTCCCGTGGATGGCGTTTGGTGTCCATATAGAAGTGAGTGATCTTGTGCTCCCCCTGCAAGCCATCTAGCAGCCCTTTGTTGTAGCTTTGGTCCCACAGGTATTCGGGATGGTAGCTGCTGATCACCAGAATGTTGGCGGCCCAGAGCGGCAGAGAGAGGGTGGATAGCAGTAGCAATAGCAGGGAGGTGCGCATGGGTTGTCCCTTGTCGAGGGGGAGAGAGTTCTTGTTCAGTATGGGCGGTTTTGGTTGGCGCTGTCATCTCGAAACCGGTGCGGTGGGGGGCGATTTTTTTTCGGGTGGGTGGATCGGACGCCAGCCCGCACTCTGCCTGAGGTTGGATTTGAATGGGGCTATTTTGGGTTGGTCGTGAACTGTCCCGCTCGCTGAAAAACCTGTTCTGGATCAAGAAATGAGGCTTCGCTTTGGTGCCTAATAGACACCACATATAGGGGCGCATTCGTTTTTAATACCTATATGTTGTGTTATTAAGCTGTGTATAAGCTGTTCCCTTCCTATCTTCAGCCCAGGCTTGTCAAGCCTCGGCTGAATTTATTTGCGTCCAGGACGAGATGCCGGGAGGGGGGCCCAACAAGGGTGAGCCAGAGGCAAATGCCTGGCCTTTTAACGGGGAAAATCCATGAAACCGTTTGTGATCAAACGTGACGGATGTCGCGCACCATTCAATGCCCAGCTGATTGCAGAGGCGGTCAGCCGTGCGGCGGAAGCGGTCAATCAGGCCAATCCGGCACTCGCCTCCCGCATTGCCAATGCGGTGAGTCAGGAGCTGGAAGGGCGTGGTGAAGTTGATATCCACGAGATCCAGAACCGGGTCGAAAACCACCTGATGGCTTCCGACGACAAGGCCATCGCCCGTGCCTATATCGAATATCGCCACGACAGGGATCAGGCTCGCGAGGCGCGCGGCCGTCTGGCGCAGGAGATCCGCGGTCTGGTCGAGCAGACCAACGCCGCCCTGCTCAACGAGAATGCCAACAAAGACTCCAAGGTGATCCCGACCCAGCGCGACCTGCTGGCCGGTATTGTCGCCAAGCACTATGCCACCAGCCACATGCTGCCCCGTGATGTGGTTCAGGCTCATGAGAGCGGTGATCTGCACTTCCACGATCTCGACTACTCGCCTTTCTTCCCGATGTTCAACTGCATGTTGATCGATCTGAAAGGGATGCTGACCCACGGCTTCAAAATGGGCAATGCGGAGATCGATACCCCGAAATCCATCAGCACCGCCACGGCGGTGACCGCCCAGATCATCGCCCAGGTGGCGAGCCATATCTATGGCGGCACCACTATCAACCGCATCGACGAAGTGCTGGCCCCCTATGTGACCATCAGCTGGCAGAAACACCGTGAAGTGGCCGAAGAGTGGGGCATTGCCGATGTGGCAGCCTACGCCATGGCCCGCACCGAGAAAGAGTGCTACGACGCCTTCCAGTCGCTGGAGTACGAGGTCAACACTCTGCACACCGCCAACGGTCAGACGCCGTTTGTCACCTTCGGCTTTGGTCTGGGGAACAGCTGGGAGTCGCGGATGATCCAGCGCGCCATCCTCAGCAACCGTATCGCCGGTCTTGGCAAGAACAAGAAGACCGCCGTGTTCCCGAAACTGGTGTTCGCCATCAAGGATGGCCTCAACCACAAGCAGGGCGATCCCAACTACGACATCAAGCAGCTGGCGCTGGAGTGTGCCTCCAAGCGGATGTATCCGGACATCCTCAACTACGACCAGGTGGTCAAGGTGACCGGCTCCTTCAAGACTCCCATGGGTTGCCGATCCTTCCTCGGTGCCTACGAGGAGAATGGCGAGCAGATCCACGAAGGTCGCAACAACCTGGGGGTGGTGAGCCTCAACCTGCCGCGCATTGCCCTGAAATCCCGTGACGAAGCGGACTTCTGGGATCGTCTCGATGCCTCTCTGCGGGTCGCCAAGAAGGCGCTGATGTACCGCATCACCCGTCTGGATGGGGTGAAAGCGCGGGTTGCTCCGATCCTCTATATGGAAGGGGCTTGCGGCGTGCGGCTGAAGGCGGACGACAACGTCAGCGAGATCTTCAAGAACGGCCGCGCCTCCATTTCCCTCGGTTATATCGGAGTTCACGAGACCATCAACGCCCTGTTTGGTGACAAGGTTCACCTGTTTGACAGCACCGAGCTGCAACAGAAGGCCATCGCCATCATCGCCCGTCTCAGGGCAGCCATTGACGAGTGGAAAGAGGAGACGGGCTACGGCTTCAGCCTCTACTCCACCCCGAGCGAGAACCTCTGCACCCGTTTCTGCCGCATCGATGCCAAAGAGTTTGGCGTGGTATCCGGCGTGACCGACAAGGGTTACTACACCAACAGCTTCCACCTCGATGTGGAGAAGCAGGTCAATCCGTACGACAAGCTGGACTTCGAGGCGCCCTATCCGCCCATCGCCAGCGGTGGCTTCATCTGCTACGGCGAGTACCCCAATATCCAGCACAATCTGGAAGCACTCGAAAACGTCTGGGATTACAGCTACGACAAGGTGCCCTATTACGGTACCAACACCCCCATCGACGAGTGCTACGACTGCGGCTTTACCGGCGAGTTCGAGTGCACCTCCAAGGGCTTTACCTGCCCGCGCTGCGGTAACCACGACCCGGCCAAGGTGTCGGTGACCCGCCGTGTCTGCGGCTACCTCGGTAGCCCCGATGCGCGCCCCTTCAATGCGGGCAAGCAGGAAGAGGTGAAGCGCCGCGTCAAACATATGTAAGCGCAAAAGCGATGAAGAGCTGGCCCCTGACTCAAGGGGCCATTTTCATTGGAGGGCGGCAGTTATGCCGCTGTCCCGTGAACGAGGCAGGAAACAAGCGATGCACTACCACCAATACTACCCGGTCGATGTGATTAACGGCCCCGGCACCCGTGCCACCCTGTTTGTCTCCGGTTGTGAGCATCAGTGCCCGGGTTGCTACAACCAGAGCACCTGGCGGCTTGATGGCGGCCAGCCGTTCGATGAGGCGATGAGCGATCGCGTCATTGCGGATCTCAACGACAGCCGCATCAAACGGCGAGGTCTGTCGCTCTCCGGCGGCGATCCGCTCCACCCGGCCAACGTGCCCCACGTGCTGGCGCTGGTGAAACGGGTACGCGCCGAGTGTCCGGGCAAGGATATCTGGTGCTGGACCGGTTATCTGCTCGGCGAACTGTCAGAGGCCCAGCGCGAGCTGGTGGCCTTGCTGGATGTGCTGGTGGATGGCAAGTTTGAAAAGGCGTTGGCAGACCCCGGCCTGCTCTGGCGTGGCAGCAGCAATCAGCAGATCCACGACCTCAACGCCTGGCGTGATGCGGGTGAGCTAATTCCCTGTCTGGTTTGCAGTTGAAGCCCGGGATGTTTATGGTTAGCCCATTCCAATCCTGACGACATTCATGAAGAGGAGAGCCGAGATGAACAATCTGCTCAAGATCCTGCTGGCCATTTTCCTGCCCCCGGTGTGCGCGTTTATCCAGGTGGGCTTTAGCCTGCACTTTTTAATCAACATAGTGCTGACCCTGATGGGCGGTCTGCCGGGCATGGTGCATGCGCTCTGGCTGGTGGTGAGCGACAAGCGCGGCTGATGCCAGCGTATGGTTAGTGAGCTTATTGACGATAAAAGGGCCAACCTCTCGGGGTTGGCCCTTTTGTTCATGTTCATACGAATACTTTTTCGTTAGGATGGGTGACTGACCAAGCGGGCCGCGTTGAGCGGCCCGCAGTCCGGCAACAAGCACCGGCAAAGAACAAGGAGCGTTACATGAAGTGGAAAGTCGCAGTATGGTCAGGTCTAGCAGTGACACTGTTGCTGGGGTGCTCATCCCGTCAGGAGGTAGCGCACGAGCGCGCTCCGATCGTTATCCCTCTCGAGCAGTTGTCCAGCTACTGGGTTCAGGAGAAGCAGTGGTCATGGCTTGGCAATGACGAGCCGGCCCTGCCGGCCAAACCGGTCAAGGGGTATGTGGAAGTTCGCTATCAAATCGACGCCAGCGGCACGCCGGTCAAGCCGGAAGTGGTGGCGGCCGAGCCTCCCGGCGAGCTGGAGCAGAGCGCGCTGGCGACCCTCTCGCGGATCCGCTACAGCCCGGCAGAGGGCAACCCGGATGCCATACCGGTCGAGGTGACCAACCGCTTCGAAATCGAGATCAACTGATCCCCCACCACTCTGATGCCAGAGAAAGAGAGACCCCGGCCAGGCCGGGGTCACGTTTATTGCTGTTTGCAGTCGTTGTAGGCGGTCTGCCACTCGCCATCTTGATCCCGAAGCTCGACAAAGCCCTCATCCCCCTTGTTCCACCAAACGGCCTCATGTTCGTCCGTATAGCGGGCGCCGGAGGCCGAAATTGCTTGGGGCAGGGTGTAATCCTTGCCGTCCGGCAGTGACAGCTTGATAAAGCTGAGGCTTTCGTCGGAGAGAGAGAAGTAGCGCACCTGCACCTTCTTGCCCTGCTCGCACTGATAACTGACCGGTTCGCCACCAGTGACTGAGAGGGTATTGCCCTGATTGCAGCCAGCGAGCAGGCCGAGGGCCAGCGCACCAGCGGTCATCATATGTACCTTATTCATGATTACAGCTCCATTGGTGTCATAAGGGCGTGAGCCTAACAGGTTGCCGTTATTGTGCAATCAGCGGGGCCATTCGGTGCGTCGCTGGCTGTCCGGCCTGCCTGCCTCGGAGGTACTTCTAATTTGCGACAGGGATGGCGAGGTAGGAGTAAACGCGGAAGACAAAAAAACGCCCCGGCAGGCGACGGGGCGAAAAAGAGCTCATCCATGGGCTGACAACAGTGCTTACAACAGGAAATCAATAACCGAAGCGGGTCGCCTCGAAGCGATTGAGCAACCGGTGGACGAAGTAGCAGGCCAACAGGGTGACCACGATGGCAAACAGGATGCTGCTCACCCGGTAGAGGGCGCTGAACACCAGATCGTTGCCCGGAGTGAGGTACTGGCCAAACAGGATGCCGAGGGTGGTGAGGGCGCCGAAGCCGACCCCCGAGCCGCCTGCCTCCTTGACGTGGGCATGGCTGAATAGCATTGCGCCGAGCCACAGCAGCGGGGCGACAAGCAGCAGTTGCCCTGACCAGTCATAGAGCAGCAGTTGGCCGAGCAGGCCGAAGGTGACCCCCAGCAAGGTACCCATCGCCCGTTTACGGGCGTAACTCAGCGCACCGTTCCAGTGCATGGGGAACAGCACCAGCAGGGTCGTGGCCTGGGCAGACATGGAGTCGCGCAGGTCAAACACCTGAAAGACCAGAAATGACAGGGTGGCCACCGTGGCACCCAGCAGGGCTTCATGGCGCATCCGGTGCGGTGCCTTGGGGGCCGAGGCGGGCTTGGGTCTGGCTTCCACATCCGGGATCAGCATGGTCATCAGGTAGGCGATCAGCACCGACAGCACGCTCGCCCAGATATTGTTGAGGATCAGGTCGTTGAGGTCGGTCTGCTGATAGCTGGCAAAGTGCAGCATGATGCTGAGGCTCAGCACCCCGTTGGCCCCGAACAGAAACAGGCTGCCCCGCGACATGGCGGCGAAACGGTAGAGAAACAGCAGAAAGGCGATAGGGGTCATCAGCGCCGGATGGCTGCCAAACAGTCCCCCCAGCAGCCCGACCTCCACCCCACAGACCACCGCCGCCGCGATCAGCTGGCGCGCGGCATGGCCATTCATCACCGGCACCATTCCCAGCAGCAGCACCGGCGTGACCGTATAGAAGACCCCGTAATTCCAGCCAAACAGCTTGCAGAGCAGAAAACCCGTGGTGCAGCCAAAGGCGATGCGCAGGCACTGGCGCAGCTCGTTGCCGGTGAGGGGCCGATACCAGAGGTGGGTGGCAGCACCACCGGCGGGGTGTGCTGGGGCGGTATTGGCCGACGGGTGAGTGGCGTGATTAGTAGACATAATGGAGCAGGCTGAGCAGGTGGATCTAGCCCCGTGCCAGCATGGCGGTCAGGGCATTGTCCGGCAGCAGTTGCACCGTGGCTCGCGCCCCGGCTGGCAGATGATCGGGGAGCTGGTCCAGCTCGAGGTGCAGCCGCATCCGCTGGGCATCCCGTACCCAGCGATCAGACTCCACCGGCGCGGCCAGTCGACCATTGGCATCAAACTGACCGGCACTCACTCCGGCATCCAGACTGCTTACCCGAGCAGGATAGATCTGACCCGGCTCGCCATCGAAGGCGACCAGTGCGCGGGTTTGCTCGCCAACATGGCGCAGGCTCTTCTCCCGAAAATCGGCAATGACGTCCACCTGTTCCGACACCAGTGCCAGTAGCGGGCTGCCGGCGCTGGCGATACTGCCCGGCTTGAGCTGCAGGTTGGTGATGGTGCCATCCTGATCCGCGTGGACCTGGCTGTAAGAGAGGGCCAGCTGCGCTTGCGCCAGCTTGTTGCGGGCCTGGCGCAGCAACAGATTATCCTCACCGGTCACGCCACGACTGGCCTTGATCTGGGCCAGTTTGGCCTGACTGGCGCGCAGGTTGGCCTGGGCGCTGCGCAGGGCGCTGTCAGCCTCATCTTTTTGTTGCAGCGAAACCATGTGACGTTGGTAGAGCGCATCGATCCGCTCAGCCTCGCGCCACTTCTGGCTGGCCAGGGTCTCCTTGGCGTTGATCTCGGCAACGGCGGCGGTCAGGGCGGCATCCAGTTCACTGTTCTGCTGCTCTGCCTGCGCCAGCGCAAGGCGGGCCTGCTCCACCGCCAGTTCAAAAGGGGCCGGATCCAGCCTGAACAGCAGATCCCCCTTCTTGACCTGCTGGTTGTTGTGAACGGCGACCTCGATCACCTTGCCGCTCACCTGGGGGGCCAGCTTGGTGACCACCCGGGTCGCCATCGCCTGCGGTGTGAGGGGCATCAGCAGGTCGGCTATCAGAAAATAGGCAAACAGGGTGGCAAAGCCCGCCATGGACCATTTTATCCAGCGGGTAAATTGTTGATCCGGGGTCATCTTATTCTCTCTCTGTGTCGGTCTCGGGAGGGCTTGTATCGCCTCCGGCTTGTCGGTCGTGGTGTTGTTCAATCTTGCTGAGGGCGTTGGCCGAGATCCGCTGCACCGTGGCTTCAAACAGTTGCAGGGTCTGCTCGTCGATGCCCCCCAGCAGCTCCCGGCGGATATTCATGATGCGGTCGGCGATCTGATCGAGCAGGGTCTGGCCTGCCGGGGTCACGCAGACGATGCGGGCCCGCTTGTCCTGACTGCAGCAGTGGCGCTCAATCAGTCCCTGCTCTTCCAACTGGCCCAGGGTGCGCATCAGGGATGGCAGTTCTATTTCGAGGGCTTCGGCCAAGGTCTTCTGGCTGACATGGTTCCCCATGCGGGAGAGTTTCCACAGCGCGGTCCAGCGGGGATGGGTGAGGCCAAGGGGAGCCAGCTCCAGGTCGGCGGCAGTACGCCATAGCCGGTGCATCCGCGCTATCTGCTCGGCGAGCGACAGCTCGCGCAACCTTTCCAGATCCGTCATCTTCTCACCCTCAATGTACTTAGCCTGCTAAGTATCATACTTGTTTAGCAGGCTAAGTAAATAGTGTGATGCGGATCATGTTTCTGGTCGGATCTTTCGCTGGTGCGAGTTGGCAGCATTCGAGACCCTGATATTATTTTCGGGGCTGATCCACTCGAGACTCTTTTGCCGCTTCGGATATTGCGCCGTGAATGGAGGATATCTGGCGATTATTTTCATGAAATTTTCAGCTTCAGCGAGCAGCTCTTTTTTTATCCGCTAATATTGATGAGGTTATAAAACAAGGGGGAAACGGGTTGTGGATGGATATGACAGTGGATGTGTGTATCTGGCAATTGAAGCGCTGTTGAGTGATGGGGAATATGGTGCAGAGTCACACCATGGCGTGAATCGGGAAGGCGCAATCAGAAGTACCGATATCAGTCATGATTTTGACCCCGCCAATATTCCATTGCTGTTGGCAGAATAGACCTGACCGTGTGTGATCCTTGTGAGTTCAAGCCAGTGCTCTGGTATTCGCTGGCTTGACTCATCACTATTTCAATCTCCCCTTTTTGCATCTTTCTCCTCACCATTTTTCATCGTGCGTGCTTCCTGCACGCCGACTCAAACCCTGATGTGGCACGTCGTGGCACTCGCGTTATGGCGATGACATTGCCCGCTGATTATCACTCACAGGATCTGTGGCGATAAATGGTCGCAGAGCTTGTCATCTGGCTCTGTTATTTCCCCGAAGGGGGAGAGAACATCGCATCGTTATTACTGCTGATCACCCAAATATCCATCATTGGGTTCGCTCGTTTTATCGCCCTATTTCCTGGTCGAGCAGGGCATCGATGGTCTAGTGTTCTATTGTGCAGCGCACGTTGGCGGCACCATGATGTTTAAGTTTTTAATGTTTTTATATGGCTTTGCAATCTGGCTAACCGACAGGGGCGAGGGGGATCAATAAAGTAGCGGCCACAATCACACGCAGAGTACATAACAATGAAAAACCTCTCCCCCCTACAAACCACACAAGAAAAGGCCGCCTTTATGGGCGGCCAACAAATTGCCGGTATGCCGCTCTTTATATTTCTGGGGTTGGCGACCTGCGTTCTCTTTTCCGGCTGGAACGGCTCGTTGCCGCTGGGCATGGTCGGTGCGCTGGCACTGATGTTCGTGCTGGGCACCCTGCTGACCGAGCTGGGGGAGCGGATCATGCCGATCCGTGAATATCTGGGGGGCGGCACCATCCTCGCCATCTTTGGCGGCGCCGCCCTGTTCGAATACCAGCTGCTGCCGGTGCAGGCGGGGCAGGTCATCACCAACTTCATGAAGGAGGGAGGCTTTCTCAACTTCTTTATCGCCAGTCTGGTGACCGGTTCTGTGTTCGGTATGAGCGGCGCTTTGCTGAAAAATGCCGCCATGCGCTACCTGCCGGTCATTCTTGGCGGCGTGGCGCTGGCACTGCTGAGCGTGGGGCTGGTCGGCTCCCTGATGGGGTATGGCTTCAAGAATGCGGTGCTGCTGATCGGCCTGCCGATCATGGGGGGTGGCATGGGGGCGGGGGCTGTGCCTCTGGTGGAGATCCTCTCCGCCCCGATGCAGATGTCCAGTGCGGATCTATTGTCGCGCATGGTACCGGCGGTGGTGATCGCCAATACCCTGGCCATTCTGGTGGGCTCCCTGCTGGCGCGCCTTGGTCGCCGTTATCCTTCCCTGACTGGCAACGGCAAGCTGATGGTCAAAGAGAATAGCCAGAGCATTGCTGACGAGCAGGCCGAAGCGCCGACCCTGCAGAGTCTGGGTATGGGGCTTTTCATCAGCACCAGCATGTTTGTGCTGGGTTCCCTGCTCGGCAACTTTATCCCCATGCACCCCTTCGCCCTGATGATTTTGGCCGTCGCCTTTATCAAGGTGAGCGGCTTGCTGCCGCGCCGTTATGAGCAGGCGGCGGCCGACTGGTATCAGTTTGTGGTGAGCAACCTCACTCCCTCCCTGCTGGTGGGGATCGGCGTCGCCTATACCAGTATTCCCGAGCTGATCAGCGCCTTCTCCATCAGCTACTTCGTGCTGGTCATGGTCACCGTGATTGGCGGCGCCCTCGGCGCGGCGCTGGTGGGCCGGATGATCGGTTTCTATCCCATCGAGGCGGCCATCACCGGCGGACTTTGCATGGCCAACATGGGCGGCACCGGCGACGTAGCCGTGCTCTCGGCGGCCCAGCGGATGAAGCTGATGCCCTTTGCCCAGATCTCCTCTCGCCTTGGCGGCGCCGTGATGCTGATCCTGGCCACCGCCCTTATCTCCCTGCTCGCCTGATACCGGATTGAGGAACAAACAAAATGAACGACATCATGATGGGCACCAGCCTGCCCTATGCAGAACGCAAGCGTCAGGGCGTGCGGGGGCGTATGCCCCACAAGGAGGAGTCCCTCTCCCAGCAGCGGCGGCGGATCTACCGATTGGTCAGCGCTATGCAGAGTCCGTTTGACCAGCATCTGCTGCTGCGCCAGTTGCAGGAGGACAACCCGGTGCTGTTCTACGATCTGGTGCGCCACCACCTGCCGGAGCTGCTGCCGATCATCTACACCCCGGTGGTGGGGGAGGCGTGTCAGCGCCACAGCGACCTTTATCTGCGCAGCCACGGCCTCTATCTCTCCTGGCATGACAGGGACGATCTTGACGACATCCTCGAGTCTGTAGAGCAGGAGGTGGACGTGATCGTCATCTCCGACGGTGAGCGGGTGCTGGGGCTTGGCGATCTCGGTATCGGCGGCATGGGGATCTGTATCGGCAAGCTGGCGCTCTACTCCGCTGCTGGCGGCATCAATCCGGCGCGCACCCTGCCGCTCTGTGTCGATGTAGGCACCAACAACCCCGAGCTGCTGGAGGATGACTCCTACCTCGGTTGGCAATCCCCGCGCATCGACGGCGAGAGCTATTACCACTTTATGGACAAGGTGGTGGCCGCCATTCGCAAGCGCTGGCCCCAGGTGGTGCTGCAGTTTGAAGACTTTGCAGGCAAGCATGCCGCCAACTTGCTGACCCGTTATCGGGACGAGCTCTGCATGTTCAACGACGATATTCAGGGCACGGCGGCAGTGGCTTCTGCCTGCGTGCTGGCCGGTCTGCAGCAGGCGGGTACCGCCCTCAATGATGCCCCTGTGCTGATCGTCGGTGCCGGTTCTGCCGGTTGCGGCATCGCTGCCATGCTGGCCCAGCTGGCGGGGAGTCACGATGGCGTCTGGCTGTTTGATCAGGACGGGGTGGTCTGTGCCGATCGTCCCAACTTGACTCACGCCCAACAGCCGTTTGCCCGCGCCGTTGAGGAGGGGAGCAGTTCGCTGCTGGAGACCATCCGGCAGGTGCGCCCGGCGGTGCTGATCGGGGTGAGCGGTCAGGGCGGCCTCTTTACCCGCGAGGTGTTGCAGGCGATGGGGGAGGTGTGCGAGCAACCGGTGATCCTGCCACTCTCCAACCCGACCCGCAGCGCCGAGGCCACCCCCGAGCAGGTGTGTGCCGCCACAGATGGCCGCGCCCTGCTGGCCACCGGCAGCCCCTTTGCGCCGGTGACGGTGGCGGGGGCGCGGCGGGTAGTCTCCCAGTGCAACAATGTCTATGTCTTCCCGGGGATTGGTCTCGGAGCCTGCGCCGTCAAGGCGTGCCGCATCAGCGATGGCATGTTGCTGGCCGCGGTGCGGGCAGTCGGCGCCTATCCGCTGGTGGCGGGCCGGCTGTTGCCCCCCATCGAGCAGGTGGGAGAGGTGGCCCGCGCCGTCGCCAGAGCGGTGGCGCTCTGTGCCCGCGAGGAAGGATTGGCTGATTTTGTCGGCGATCCGGCTCCTTTGATTGACCAGACCTGGTGGCATCCGCACTATTGGGCTGCGTCCTGACGTTTTAAGGTATGTGCATGAAACTTCGCCACCAGTTGGTCACCCTCTCTCTCGGGCTCTCCCTGCTGCTGATCCTCATTCTGGGCAGCCTGCTGGCTCTCTTTATCCGTCATCTGCTGGAGAGCAACCTGCAGGATAAGGGGAGCGATCTGGCACGGGTCATGGCGGCCGATACCCGGGTGGTCGAGGCCCTGCGTCAGGGCAGTGATCCTACCCTGCGCGACTACGTGGAGGCGGTCTGCAACCGCACCGATGCCACCTATATGGTGGTGACCGATGAGCATGGTCGCCGCCTCAGCCACCCCAACCCCGAGCTGGTGGGGCAGAAGTTTCGCGGCGAGGATATCTGGCCTGCGCTGCAGGATCGGCGCAGCTACTGCTCGAAAGATCGGGGCACCATGGGGCCGGCGATCCGCTGCTTCTCCCCGGTGGTTGGCGGGGATGGGCGCGTCATGGGGGCCGTGGTGGTGGGCTACCTGATGCAGCAGGTGGAGGGTATCTATATGGAGCGGGTGGCCCTGCTCATCTGCGCCATAGTAGCGGTGCTGGGGTGTGGCCTGCTGCTGGCACTCTGGGTGCAATACCTGCTGCGAAAGACCCTGCTCGATCTGGAGCCGGAGGCGATCGTGCGCCGCTTCACCCTGCAGGATCTGGTGCTTGAGCACATCACCGAAGGGGTCATCGCCCTCGATGGCCGCGGCAATATCAATATGATCAACAGCACCGCCAGCTATCAGCTGCGGCTGCCGGTCACCGGGCGCCACGCCCTGCAGGGACAGTCGCTGGCGGAGCTGGTGCCGCCCCTCGCCCCCTGTCTGGAGCAGGAGGGGGGCGAGGTGAGCTTTACCATTCAGGGGGAGTCCTTTGTCGGTCGCTGGCAGGCGGTGCAGGGCAAGGCGCCGGGGCGGCTGCTGATCTTCAGCCGTCCGGAGGTGGCTGCCAGTCTGGGGGTGCAGGTGACCCATCTGCGCCAGTATGCCGAGATGCTGCGGATGCAGAGCCACGAGTTCGCCAACAAGCTGAGCAGCCTCTCCGGCCTGTTGCAGTTGGGCCATGTGGATCAGGCGGTGGAGCTGATCCAGCAGGAGAACGAAGCGTGCCAGACCATGCTGCAGGAGCTGCTGCGGCTGATCGACAACAAGCCGGTGGCGGGGCTTATTCTCGGCAAGTTCAGCCGGGCCCGCGAGCTCGGGGTGACCCTGGAGCTCGATCCTGACTCGGCGCTGGCGGAGTATCCGGCTTCGGTCTCAGCCGATCTCATCACCCTCATTGGCAACCTGCTGGACAACGGCCTGCAGGCGGCCTGGCGCAACCGCCAGCAGCGGCCGCCGCGGGTGC
>NZ_JRJY01000033.1:182135-247017 GCF_000801015.1 Aeromonas sp. ZOR0001
CCCTGTGCGATGTGGGGCGGCGGCTGGTGATCGAGGTGGAGGATAGCGGCGAGGGGGTCGACGAGGAGCTGGCCGACCATCTGTTCGATTATGGAGTGAGTCGCCAGAGCGGCGATCACGGGGTGGGTCTGTTTCTGGTCAAGGAGACAGTGGGTCGGCACGAGGGTGTGATAGAATGGCGGCGAACCGCCGAGCAGACCACCCTGTTTGGTATCTACTTGAATAAAAACCAATTAATGTGAGCCATGGACCCAATAATCACGCTTGTTATTGAAGATGACGATCGGATCGGTGCCATCTTGTCAGAACTGGTGGCGGCGACACCCGGTTTCTCCCTGCTGGGGCGGGCCGGCACCCTGACCCAGGCCGATGCCATGATGGCCGGTGTGGTGCCCCAACTGCTGCTGGTGGATGTCTCCCTGCCCGATGGCTCCGGCCTTGAGTGGGTGAGCCGCCTGCGCAGCCACAACCGCGAAGCCTATGTCATCATGGTGACTGCCTCGCGGGATGTGGAGACCATCCAGCAGGCCCTCAATCTGGGGGTTCATGACTACGTCATCAAACCATTGCGGCTGTTTCGTATTCAGCAGAGTCTGGACGAGATCCTGCAACTGCACAGCCGCCTCTGCGAGCGGGGTCGGTTGGAGCAGGAAGATCTCGACAAGCTGCTGGGCAAGGGAGGGCGCTCCCAGATCAAGGAGATGCGTGTCACTCCCAAGGGGATCGACAGCATCACCCTGCGTCAGGTGCTGGATCTGCTGGCGGGTGAGCCGGAGAACGTCTTCTCCACCGACACGGTGGCGCTGCGGCTCTCCCTCAGCCGCACCACAGCGCGCCGCTATCTGGAGTATCTGGAGTCGGAAGATCGGGTGGATGTAGATCTCAACTACGGTCAGCGGGGGCGGCCGGAGCGGCGCTACCGCTGGCGCCGGGCCGGTTGAGATGCTCACTGGCGTGTATTGCAGAAACAACAAGGGAGCCATGGGCTCCCTTGTTGTTTCAGGACGATGTTTGTTCTCAGGCGGCTTCCCGTTCGGCTACCGGTGCACGCCCCTTCAGTTGGGAGGCCATCACCCCGCCCAGGATCAGCCCGCCCCCCAGCAGGTGATAGCCGTGGATCGGTTCACCCAGACCGACGACGGCGATCAGTGCCGTACAGAGCGGCATCAGGTTCATAAAGACCGAGGTGCGCTCAGCGCCCATGCAGGCGAGGCCGCGCATCCAGCAGTAGGCTGCCAGCAGAGAGGAGGCGAGCCCGGCGAAGAGCACCAAACCCCACCCTTCTGCCGGCACCGCCATCGAGTCGGCGCTGAGAGCGAGCGGCACCAGCAGCAGTACCGCCAGCAGGATCTGCATGTAGAGGTTGAGCCAGGGGCCAAACGGCAGGTGCCAGCGGCGGATCAATAGGCCGTAAAGGGCGTAGCTGGCGGAACCCAGCAACATCATGCCATCCCCCGGGTTGATGCCGTTGTGGATCAGGGCCAGTGGTTCGCCCTTGCCAAGCAGCCAGAGCACCCCGAACAGGGAGATACTCATGCCGAGCAGTGCCTGTTTGCCGGGACGCTGGCCGAAGAAGAGCGCCCCTTGCAACAGGGTAAGCAGCGGAATGAGGGAGCCGATCACCCCCATATTGGTAGCCGAGGTGCTGTGGGCGGCGTAATAGGCGAGGCACTGGTAGAGCACCATACCGAGGGCCGCCAGCACCAGCAGCTTGCCGAGCCAGGGGCGAACCTCGCTACGGCGGCGCCACAGCTGCGGCAGGCAGAAGGGGGTCAGTGCCAGAGCGGCGATCACCCAGCGATAGAAGGAGATAGCCGCGGGGTCGAGCACGCTGGCGGCCGCCTTGGACACCACGGTATTGGTAGCCCAGATCAGCACAGCCATCAGCGGAAAGAGAAGAGGGGAAAAGATTCGCATCAGAGGCTCCTTATTAACAGGGGGCCAAGTCTAACCTTGTCTTTATATTATCAAGTAGCGTAAAACAGACAGATGACCCAGCAGAAAAGACAACTCTTTCTGATGCACCTTATTCCGGCCCACACGGGCTGCGTCTGCCCGCAACTGATGGCTGCTTTTGACCTGTGCCGGAGACCGAGCCAACAGGGCGCTGTATCACGCCTGCTCCTCTCTCTCGCTGACAAGGGGCGCTGATGGCCACTCACCAGTTTCAGCCGGTAGATGTCGTTCTGCCCGCTCCCAATCCGCTCTATTTCAGTTACCAGCAGATGCTGGCCGACAGCGCGACCGTGCTGCACTCCCACCCCTGGGGACAGCTCAACATGATCAGTCTGGGGATCATGGAGATAGAGCTGGGGGATCAGCGACTGGTGGCCCCTGCCGACTACCTGATCTGGGTACCGGCGGGTCTCGACCACACCTCCTACAACGAGCAGACCCTCGACTACACCTCCATCTACGTCAGCCACGAGCTGGCGGCCAAGCTGCCGCCAGAGCCCAGATTGCTGCTGCTCACCCCACTTATTCGCGCCCTGCTGAGCGATTTTCGCGAACGGCGGGTAAGCCATATGGCGGATGAGTGGGATCAGCGTCAGGCCGAGTTACTGGTGGAGCGACTGGCGCGCACCCGCTGTCAGGAGAGTTACCTGCCGATGAGTCAGGGCAAGCTGCTGGCTCCCATGCTGGCGGCGTTGCACAGCGATCCTGCCGATCCCCGTACTCTGGCTCAGTGGGCCGGACAACTGCACACCACAGAGCGCACCCTGGCGCGGCGCTGCCTGCGGGAGTTGGGGATGAGTTTCGGTCAGTGGCGGGCGCGGCTGCGGCTGCTCAAGGCGCTTGCCTGGCTCAAGGGGGACATGCCCATTCAGGAGATCAGCTGGCGGCTAGGTTACGGCTCCACCTCGGCCTTTATCGCCATGTTCAACCGGGAGCTGGGCTGCTCCCCCCAGCGTTATCGCCTACAGTCAGCCCGATAACAAATCGCCGGACATGTCATCTGATGAAGCAAAACAAGAAGGGCGCCGCAGGCGCCCTTTCTGATGACATCTGCTTGCGCTAGAAGAAGCCGAGCGGGTTGATGTCGTGACTCACCAACAGGTTCTTGGTGTTCTGGTAGTGGTCCAGCATCATCTTGTGGGTCTCGCGGCCGATCCCCGACTTTTTGTAACCGCCAAAGGCGGCGTGTGCCGGGTAGGCGTGGTAGCAGTTGACCCAGACCCGGCCAGCCTGAATGCCACGCCCCATGCGCCAGGCCAGATTGCTGTCACGGGTCCACAGGCCTGCCCCCAACCCGTACTGGGTGTCGTTGGCAATGGCCAGAGCATCCGCCTCGTCCTTGAAGGTGGTGACCCCGAGCGCCGGCCCGAAGATCTCCTCCTGGAACACCCGCATCTTGTTCTGGCCGGAGAAGATGGTGGGCTGGATGTAGAATCCCCCCTCCAGTCCGCTCACCTTGGCCGGGCCGCCGCCGATCAGCATCTTGGCCCCTTCGCCGCGGCCGATCTCCATGTAGCCCAGGATCTTGTCGAACTGCTCGCGAGACGCCTGCGCCCCCACCTGAGTGGCGGTATCGAGGGGGTTGCCCTGCACTATGGTGCGAGCACGGGCCAGCACCCGGTCCATGAAGTCGTCATAGATGCTGGCCTGCACCAGCGCGCGGGAGGGGCAGGTACACACTTCCCCCTGATTGAAGAAGGTCATCAGCATCCCTTCTACCGCCTTGTCGATGTAGCTGCTCTCGTGCTGCATCACGTCGGCGAAGTAGATATTGGGGGACTTGCCCCCCAGCTCCACGGTGGAGGGGATCAGCTTGTCGGCTGCGCAGCGAAGGATATGGGCGCCCACTTCGGTCGAACCGGTAAAGGCCAGTTTCTGGATCCGGCTGCTGGTGGCGAGCGCCTGACCTGCCTCGGCGCCGAAGCCGTTGACCACGTTGACTACGCCGGGGGGCAGGATGTCCTTGATGAGATCCATCATCAGCATGATGGTGACCGGGGTCTGCTCGGCGGGCTTGAGCACGCTGCAGCAACCCGCCGCCAGCACCGGGGCCAGCTTCCAGGCGGCCATCAGCAGCGGGAAGTTCCACGGGATGATCTGGCCGACCACGCCGATGGGCTCCTTGAAGTGGTAGCTGACGGTGTTCTGATCCAGCTCGGCGGCCGAGCCCTCCTGAGCGCGAATGCAGCCAGCGAAGTAGCGGAAGTGATCCACCACCAGCGGCAGGTCTGCCGCCAGGGTTTCACGCACCGCCTTGCCGTTCTCCCAGGTTTCGGCGATGGCGAGTCGCTCGATGTTCTGCTCGATGCGATCGGCGATGCGCAGCAACAGGTTGCTGCGCTCGGTGACGCTGGTCTTGTTCCAGCTGGTGAACGCCTTGTGGGCGGCATCCAGCGCCAGTTCGATATCGGCGGCGTCGGAGCGGGCGACCTCGCAGAATACTTTTCCATCCACCGGCGAGATGTTTTCAAAGTAGCGGCCGGCGCGAGGAGCCACCCACTCACCGCCGATGAAGTTGTCGTAACGGGATTTGAAGCTGACCAGGGCACCTGCCTGACCGGGAGCGGTATAAATCATCTCATCATCCTTTATGTGTGTGATCCTGACCGGACTGGCTGACAGACCGGTTGCCAGCTGATATCGCAAGGGGCGTGCCAAAGGGTCTGACCAGCAGGCAAAAGGTTACAAAAACGTTACCAAACGGGGTGTGGCAGCGTATCTTGGTTAACCAATGACCACGGCTATTGCGATAAAACTGTACCGTTTCTGGACAGTGGCCGAGACAGTCGTGCTGTTTGTGAACAGGAGGCGTGATGAGTGAGTCACTTCAACCCGGTCCCGGTCCGATCCAGCGTTCCTGGCAGCGTTGCCTGCATCAGGGGCTGAGCCGCCAGCAGAGTGCCGATCTGGACTTGCTGCCCCAGGGGGAGCTGTCGGCCCGTCAGGAGCAGCACAGGGCGCTGATCGCCTGCTTCCAGCGCTTCGTGCTGCCGCTGTTTGCCCAGTTGCTGGCGGGTCGCCCTTGTCGCCTGTTGTTGTGTGACGGTGAGGGGGCCATTCTGGCCGCCAGTGGTGATGAGGGTTTCGCCCGTCATGCCGAGCGTATCTTTTTGCGCAGTGGCGCCCGCTGGGGTGAGGCGAGCAAGGGCACCAACGCCATCGGTACCGCGCTGGCCGAGCAGAGCGAAGTGCAGGTGCTCGGCAATCAGCACTTCTTCGCCCAGCACAGCTTCCTCAGTTGCAGCGCTTGCCCGTTGCTCGGGCCGGACGGGCAATTGCTGGGTGTGCTCGATATCTCCACCGATGCGGCCCATCACGATGGCGATATGCTGGGCACGGTGCGGCTGCTGGCAATGACCCTCGAAAACGCACTGCTGGCGCGTCAGCCGGGCTGGCTGGTGGATCTCGATCCCCAGAGCCTCTGGTCCGCTCGCCTGTTGCTGGGAGAGGAGGGGGAACTGCTCGGCGCCAACCGGGCAGGTCGACTCTGGCTCGGCCAGCACCCTTTCGATGGCAGGCAACTGCTGCGCGAGGGGCGTGGCTTGCGGCTGGTGCCAGAAGCGGACGTGACCTCTTCCTGCGCCGTGCTGCCTGGTCACTCAAGCCCGGTGCCACATCCGCAGCAGGTGCCGCTCAAGATGCTGGAGCGCGGCATTTCGCTGCTTATCGAGGGGGAGACCGGCAGCGGCAAGGAGCATCTGGTGCGGGCCCTGCACCGAGCGTCGAGTCGGCGGGATCAGCCACTGGTGTGCGTCAACTGTGGCGCGTTGCCAGCAGATCTGGTGGAAGCCGAGCTGTTTGGCTATGTGGGCGGGGCCTTCAGCGGTGCCCGCAGCCAGGGCAGTCAGGGTTATCTGCGTGCAGCCCATGGCGGCATGCTGATGCTCGATGAAATTGGCGAACTGCCGCTGCAGGCTCAAACCCGACTGCTGCGGGTATTGCAGGAACGCAGCGTGACGCCGGTTGGCAGTCACAAGCCGGAGGCGGTGAATTTCTGGCTGGTCAGTGCCAGCCACCGGGATCTGGCGGCCATGGTGCAGAGTGGCGCATTTCGCGAAGACCTCTATTACCGGATCTGCGGCTGGCGCCAGCAGCTGATGCCGCTGCGCCGTTGGCCTGCCGTTGAGCGTCTGGAGCTGATCCAGCGACTGTTGGCGGAGATGGATCCGACCCTGCGTCTGACCCGCGATGCGGAGCAACAACTGCTGGCCCATCCGCTGCCCGGCAACGTGCGCCAGCTCAAGCAGGCACTGGAAGTGGCCTGTGTGCTGGCAGAGGGGTTGGGTTGGATAGAACCCGCCCACCTGCATCTGCCCAGTGTGGCCACAGAGCCCGGCGTCTTGCCGATGGGGGAGGCGACCAGCTTGCGTGAAAAAAACCGGCGGCAGGTACAGCAAACGCTGGCGGCGTGCGGGGGCAACGTGAGCGAGGCGGCGCGCCAGCTCGGCATCAGTCGCACCACCCTCTACCGGGCGCTGCGTGAGGCGCCCTGAATTTTCGATTCCTCTCACCGGTTGTTTTCAAGCAGCAGATGACGGCTGGAGCCCTGCCCGTCCAGCCGCTATGATGCGCCCTGGCCGGGGCATTGCGCCCGTTGACTCATCCGTTGAGGATTTTCTGCCATGTCACAACACATAGGGGCGCTGACCCTGCTGGTGGCTGATTACGATCAGGCCATTCGCTTTTTTACCGAGGGACTTGGCTTTGCGCTCCTGGAAGACACTCGGCTCGATGAACCGGGCAAACCGGGCAAACCGGGCAAACCGGGCAAGCGCTGGGTGCGGGTTGCCCCCAAAGGTGCCTCCGGTTCTGCACTGCTGCTGGCGAAAGCGGCCAATGCGCAGCAGCAGGCCGCCATCGGCCAGCAGGGCGGTGGCCGGGTATTTCTGTTCCTCGAGACCACTGATTTCTGGGGGGATTACCAGCGCATGCAGGCGTACGGTGTTCATTTTTGTGAACAGCCTCGCGATGAACCATATGGCACCGTGGTGGTATTTGAGGATATCAGCGGCAACCGGTGGGACTTGTTGCAACGTACTGCTGCCAACTGAATCTGAAAACGTTTATCATCCCGCCTGTCATAAAGTCATAAAAGTGTCACAGAAAATTCTAATAATTGGCGCACCCATCTTCACAGAGGAGAGAGAAGGGAATGGCTAAGCGAATTCTGGTGGTCGAGGACGAAGCACCGATCCGCGAAATGCTCTGCTTCGTGTTGGAGCAGAAGGGATATGAGACGATTGAAGCGGAAGATTACGCCGATGGACTGGCGAAGGTGCGCGAACCCTACCCCGAACTCATCGTGCTCGACTGGATGATGCCGGGCGGCAGTGGCATCCAGTTTATCAAGCAGCTCAAGCAGGATGAGGTGACGCGCCAGATCCCGGTGGTGATGCTCACCGCTCGCGGTGAAGAGGAGGACAAGGTGCGTGGTCTGGAGGCCGGTGCCGACGACTACATCACCAAGCCGTTCTCGCCCAAGGAGTTGACCGCTCGCCTCCATGCGGTGATGCGCCGCGTGTCGCCCACCTCGGTAGACGAGGTGATCGAGGTGCAGGGGCTGAAACTCGATCCTGTCTCCCACCGGGTCAGTGCCGAAGAGAAGGCGCTCGACATGGGGCCGACCGAATTCAAGCTGCTTCACTTCTTCATGACTCACCCCGAGCGGGTCTACAGCCGTGAACAGCTGCTCAACAATGTCTGGGGTACCAATGTGTACGTCGAGGACAGAACCGTAGATGTGCATATTCGTCGCCTGCGCAAGGCGATTGAAGAGACAGGGCACGACAGATTGATCCAGACGGTGCGTGGAGCCGGATACCGCTTCTCAACCCGTCTCTAGAGGCAGTTATGTTGCAACCTTACGCCTGGCGGCGACAGTTGTGGCGAATGGCGTTTTTTTACGCCCCCTTCGCATTGGTTGGCTGGTTGATTGATCATCTTGCCCTCTGCCTGTTGGTGGCGGCCGTGTTGCATCTGGGCTGGCACTATCGCTTCCAGAAGCGGCTCTCTGACTGGCTGTGGCACGACCGCAGCCTGGTGCCCCCCAGCGGCAATGGCAGCTGGGAGTACATCTTCAACGGTATCTACAAGTTGCAGCAGCGTCACCGCGCCCGTCGCCGCGAGCTGGCGGGGCTGATCCGCCGCTTCCGGGAGGGTGCCGAGGCGCTGCCCGATGCCGCCGTGGTATTTCGCACCGATGGCAGCATCCTCTGGTGCAACCGGCTGGCGGAGCAACTGCTCGGCTTTCGCTGGCCGGAGGATGCCGGCCAGCATATCGGTAACCTCATTCGCAATCCGGCCTTTAACGCCTATCTGGGCAAGGGGGCATATGACGAGCCCCTCGAGATGCACTCCCCGGTCAACGAGGAGAAGTTTCTCGAGTTTCGCATCATGCCCTACGCCTCGGATCAGGCGATGCTGGTGGTGCGGGATGTCACCCGCTTGCGCAGTCTCGAGAAGACCCGCAAGCACTTCGTTTCCAACGTCTCCCACGAGCTGCGTACCCCGCTGACCGTGCTCAAGGGCTATCTGGAGATGACCGAGGAGCCGCCCCCGCCCGCCATGTGGGCCAAGGCGCATCGGGTGATGATGGAGCAGACCATCCGGATGGATAATCTGGTCAATCAGCTGCTCACCCTCTCCCGTATCGAGGCGGCTCCGACCGTGGATCTCTCCCATCTGGTGGACATGCCTGCCATGCTGGGGCTGCTGGAGCAGGAGGCGCGAGCGCTCTCGGGCGAACGGGCCCACCAGCTCGAATTTGTGGTGCAGCCCAATTTGCTGGTGCGCGGGGATCAGGAGCAGCTGCGCAGTGCCGTCTCCAACCTGGTCTATAACGCCATCCACTACACCCCGGCGGGGCGAAAAATTACCGTGGAGTGGCGCAAGCAGGGGGCGATGGCGCTGTTTGCCGTGAGCGATGAAGGGGAGGGGATTGCCCCCGAGCATCTGGCGCGGCTGACCGAGCGGTTCTATCGGGTCGACAAGGCACGCTCGCGCCACACCGGCGGTTCAGGCTTGGGCCTTGCCATCGTCAAGCATGCCCTCAGTCATCACGACTGCCAGCTCGATATCGAGAGCCGGGTCGGCCTTGGCAGCCGCTTCAGCTTTCTCATTCCGAGTCGCATGGTGGTGATTAAATAGTCTTTTATGGCAATGGGTTAGCTGCAAAAAGAGGGCCTTTGAACGGGCCCTCTTTTCATTTGTTCAAATCTGTCGCCATGTCATTAAAGTGTCACATTAAATCCATAAATTTGTCACTGCCAGGTCAGATACTGGCGCCGTCTTAAGAACGGACCTTCTGTAACTTTGGAGAGATTGGATGAAACTCAACAAACTGGCTGGTGTAATCGGATTCACCGCAGCAACCCTGTTTTCTGTCAGCGCCCTGGCTGCCGGTGTGGATAAAGACCTGCCGGATTACACACCGACCAGCGGCATTTCGGGCAACCTGTCCTCTGTCGGCTCGGACACCCTGGCCAACATGATGACCCTGTGGGCCGAAGAATTTAAGCGTTTGTACCCCAACGTCAACGTGCAGATCCAGGCCGCCGGTTCTTCTACCGCCCCGACTGCCCTGACCGAAGGTGTTGCCCAGTTCGGCCCGATGAGCCGTGCCATGAAGGCCGGTGAAGAGGAAGCATTCGAGAAGCGTTACGGCTACAAGCCGACTGCCATCCGCGTTGCAGTCGATGCCCTGGCTGTGTTCGTCAACAAGGACAACCCCATCAAGGGGCTGACCATGCCGCAGATCGACGCCATCTTCTCCAGCACCCTGAAGTGCGGCGAAGCCAAGGCTGCCACCAAGTGGTCTGATCTGGGTCTGGACGGCAACTGGTCCTCTAAGGATCTGCAACTGTTCGGTCGCAACTCCGTATCCGGTACCTACGGTTACTTCAAGGAGCACGCCCTGTGTAACGGCGACTTCAAGAGCGGCGTGAACGAGCAGCCGGGTTCTGCCTCCGTGGTGCAGTCTGTCTCTGCCTCCCTGAACGGCATCGGCTATTCCGGTATCGGTTATGTCACCTCCGGCGTGCGTGCAGTACCGCTCTCCAAGGATGGCAAGACCTTCATCGAAGCGACCTCCGATAACGCCATCACCGGCAAGTATCCGCTGTCACGCTTCCTGTACGTTTACGTGAACAAGCATCCGAACAAGCCGCTCTCCCCGATGGAGCAAGAGTTCGTCAAGATGATGCTCTCCAAAGCAGGCCAGAACATCGTTGCCAAAGATGGCTACGTGCCGGTGCCGGCCAAGGTGGTACAGGCTGACCTGAAAAAGCTGGGTATCATGTAACTGCCTGCAGTCAGCATGCCCTGATAAAACGAGCCCCAAGCGGGCTCGTTTTGTTTTTGGCGGCTGTCAGTTTTGTTAATAGCGCAGGATGGATATTTTTCCGCCAGCCGGGGGCTGGCTCCCTTGCGTAGCAGGGCGGCATTTCCGAGAATAGGGCAACGTTATGGCAAAGGATCCCTTCATGATTGCGTCCCTCTCCAAGTTTGGCCTGGTAGCCCTCTGTAGTTCCCTGCTGGTCGCCTGCGCCCAGTCGCCGACCGGCCGCAGCCAGATGCTGCTCTACTCTCCCCAGCAGATGAACCAGCTGGGCGCCGACTCCTTCGAGCAGATGAAGAAGCAGGAGAAGGTGAGCAAGGATGCCAAACTCAACGCCTATGTCTCCTGTGTCTCCAAGGCTGTGACCGCCCAGGTGCCGGCCAGCTATGGCATCACCAACTGGGAAGTGGTGGTGTTTGACTCCAAACAGGTCAACGCCTTCGCCCTGCCCGGCGGCAAGATTGGTGTCTACAGCGGTCTGCTCAAGGTGGCCAAGAATCAGGATCAGCTGGCGACCGTTATCGGTCACGAGCTGACTCACGTACTGGCCCAGCACTCCAACGAGCGACTCTCGCGCAGCCAGCTGGCGGGGATCGGTCTGGCGGCTGCCGACATTGCCATGGGCACCAGCGAGTACCGCGGCGCCACCATGGCCGCCCTTGGCCTCGGGGTCGAGGTGGGGGTGATGTTGCCCTATGGCCGAACTCAGGAGAGCGAAGCGGATCGGCTGGGGCTTGAGCTGATGGCGCGCGCCGGGTTCAATCCGGCCGAGGCAATCCCCCTGTGGCAAAACATGAGTGCCGCCGCCGGTGGCAACACCCCGCCGCAACTGCTCTCCACCCACCCGAGCAACGAGAACCGGATCGCCGAGTTGCAGGCGCAACAGGCGCAAGTGTTGCCGCTCTATGAGCAGGCCCGCGCCAACGGTCTGGTGCCCCAATGCAAGGCATAAGCCTGCGCATGGCGCGCAGCGACGATGCCGCCGCCATGACGGTGATGCAGCGAGCCAGCTGGCTCGCTGCCTATGGCCAGGTGCTCGGTGCCGACCTGCTGGAGCAGCTGGACGTCACCGCCCATCTGCAGATTTGGCAGAGCCGTCTGGCCGAGCCGGGCCCAAGGCCCATGCTGCTTTGTCTCGACGAGGTGGTGATTGGCCTGCTCTACTGGCAACCACAGCAGGAAGCGGGACAGAGCCATGCCCTGATCCGCGCTTTTTACCTCCATCCCGACCACTGGCGACAAGGTTATGGCAAACGGCTATGGCAGGCGGTGGCGATGCAGATGCGCCGCGCCGGTTGCCATAGCGTCAAATTGTGGCTGCTCGATGGCAACCACATCGGCGAGGGGTTCTACCTGCGCCGTGGCTTCGTTTTTGATGGCGAGGAGCGCACCCTGATAAGCCTCGGGCAGCCCTGCCTGCAGCGACAAATGAGCCGTTTGCTCTGATCACTCTCCCGTTTTTCGCCCCCGGTCACTTTATTTTTTTTGCGAATTAATACAATGTCCCCCTTGAAACAGAGTTGGATAAACACGGGCTGACAAGGGAGTGCTGGCATGTATTACGGCTTTGATATCGGTGGCACCAAGATCGCTTTTGCGGTCTATGACGGTGCATTGAACCTCTGCCACGAGGAGCGCATGAGCACCCCGGGCAACGATTATGAGGGGCTGCAGCAGCTGATCCGCTCCCGGGTCGAGCAGGCGGATGCCCGCTTCGGCGCACGAGGCTCGGTCGGCATTGGTTTCCCCGGTGTCATCAACAGCCAGGATCACAGCATAGTGGCGGCCAATCTGCCCTCCATCAATGGTCGCCATCTGGGCGCCGATCTGGCCGAGCTGCTGGAGCGGCCGGTCAAGGTGGATAACGACGCCAACTGCTTCCTCTGGTCCGAAGTGCATCAAGGGGCAGCCGACGGTGCAGGCAGTGCGCTCGGCGTCACCATCGGCACCGGCATCGGCGGCGCCGTCTATCTGGCGGGCAAGCTTATTCAGGGGCGCAACTGGCTGGCTGGCGAGATTGGTCACTACCCCTTGCCCGCGACCATGCTGATGAAGTACCCCGAGTTGCCCCGTCCCCGTTGCGGCTGCGGCCGTCTGGTCTGTTTTGAAACCTATGCCTCTGGCACCGGTCTGGAGCGTCTCTATCACCATTTCCATGGCCAGCGCGCCACGGGTCACCAGATTGTGGGACGCTTCGAGGCCCATGAACCCCATGCGGTCGAGACGGTCGACTGCTGGCTGGAGATCATGGCCGCCGGGCTTGCCACCGCCATTTCGGTGATTGATCCCGAGGTGGTGGTGTTGGGGGGTGGCCTGAGCGGCCTGCCCACCCTCTATGAACAGCTGCCGCTGCGTCTGCCCGGTCACTTGCTGCCCGGGGTCGCCCTGCCCGAGATCCGCCAGGCCCGCTTCGGCGGTGCCGGTGGTGTGCGCGGCGCAGCCTTGCTCAATCTATGAGATCAGATGTGGGGTCTGATCTCCCCGAAAAAGGAGTCCTCATGACCCGTCTTGAAATCTGTATCGACAACCTGGAATCCCTCTTCACCGCCCAGCAATCCGGGGCGGATCGCATCGAGCTCTGCTCTGCGCTGGGTCTGGGCGGCCTGACCCCCTCCTACGGTTTTATGCAGCAGGCGGCCCGCCATGCCACAGTGCCGGTTTATGCCATGATCCGCCCGCGCGCCGGGGATTTTTGTTTCAACGACGGCGAGATCGAGATGATGCTGCAAGATATCGCGGCGGCACGCGCTGCGGGGCTGCAAGGGGTGGTGGTCGGTTTGCTGGATGAGGAGGGGCGGGTGCCTGCCGCCAAACTCAAACAGCTGGTGGATGCAGCAGGCCCGTTGGGAGTCACCTTCCATCGCGCCATCGACCTCTCCTCCGACTGGCGCCTCGATCTGGAGACCATAGTCGCGGCCGGTTGCGAGCGCATTCTGAGCTCGGGCCATGCGCCGACCGCGCTGGCTGGGCTGGAAACCCTGCAGGAGATGCAGCAGGCGCTGGCGGGGCGTGCCAGCCTGATGCCGGGGGCCGGGGTCAATGCCGACAACGTGCGTACCATCATCGAGTTCACCGGGGTGAGTGAAGTGCATATGTCCGGCATGGGCTGGCGCGGTGGCATGGTGCCGCACGGAGTGAATATGGGCACTTCGGATGATGGTCGGGTCAATATCACCGATGGCGCCAAGGTGGCTGCGGTCAGAGTCTTGCTGGATCGCGGTTAAGCAGATCGCCGCCGTTGGGCGGCGTTCATCCGCATCTTGTGTGAAGTTCCTCCCACTGACGGGGAAATCAGGGCCGCCCCCGGCAGCACCCCGGCCAAAAGTCTGATATTATCCCGCCTCTTTACTACATGGATCTGGAGCAACATCTCAATGTCCCAATACGACTCTATCGAACAGAAGGCCAGCTATGGCATCGGCCGCAACATGGGTGATCAGCTGGCGCAGCAAGCCTTCGCCGGTCTGGATATCCCGGCCCTGCAACAAGGTCTGGCAGATGCCCTGAATGGTCTGGAGTTCGCGGTCAGCCGTGACGATATCAATGATGCCTTCCAGGTGATCACTGCGCGTATGCAAGAAGAGCAGGAAGCCGCCGCCAAGGCCGCCGCTGCTGACGGCGAAGCCTTCCTGGCTGATAACGCCAAGCGCGCTGAAGTGAAGGTGACCGACTCCGGTCTGCAGTACGAAGTGCTGGTAGAAGGCAACGGTGCCGTTCCGGTAGCCGGTCAGTCCGTGCGTGTGCACTACCACGGTACCTTCACCCACGGTGGTGTATTCGACAGCTCCGTTTCTCGCGGCCAGCCGGCTGAATTCCCGGTGACCGGCGTGATTGCTGGCTGGGTTGAAGCGCTGCAGCTGATGCCGGTTGGTTCCAAGTGGAAGCTCTACATCCCCCACGATCTGGCCTACGGTGCCCGTGGCGCGGGCTCCATCCCGCCTTACTCTGCACTGGTATTTGAAGTCGAGCTGCTGGACATCCTGTGATCCTGCTGGCTTGATGCAAACGGCGACCCTCGGGTCGCCGTTTGTTTTTGGGTTATGTGATAGACAGTATTTGTCGCGGTCAGCAGGTTGGAGAGCAGAAAAGGGCGGCTTTTTTGCGCCATTGACTGGTTTTTTCAGAAACGGGAACAGGCATACTGCGACTCATTAGAGAGGATAAGGAGAACCCGATGAGCAATAAGATGAAGAATGTAGCGGGGCTTGCTCTGTTGCTGCTAAGCATTCCGGCCAGTGCCGATGCCATGCGCTGCAAGAACGCTCTGATCAGCGAGGGTGACAGCACCGCCGAGATGCTGCTCAAGTGCGGCGAGCCGATGTTGCGGGAAGATATTACCCGTAACGAGGAGAATCTGCACGGCACTGTGGTTGAGGTCAAATATGGCGAACGCTGGACCTACAACTTCGGCAAGAACGAGTTCATGCGCTTTGTGACGGTGCGCAATGGAAAGGTGACTGACATCGAAAACGGCCCGCGCGGCGAGTAGCCGGCGGGCAAAGCATGGATGCACAACAGACAGTAGGGCAAGACCCTTTGACTCACATGTCCGGCAAGGGGTCGCGGTGACCAAGTTGTCTGACCGCCAGATTGATCTGGTGAGCCAGTCTTAGCCGCTGGCGGCAGGTCAGGCCATGGAGGCTGATCCTGCCCGCGTTGAATTCAAATGTCCCCAGCGACTCGATGGCAAAATAGCCTCGATGAAAGCTCTTGATGTAGCGAGCGATCTGCCGTGGGGATAACTGCTTGAATACCTTCATCACACGGTTCCCTGATTGCCTGACAGGGCACACTATGGTGTCGGTCGATGACACTGATATGACGGTTTATAAAGATTTGCATGAATCCTTATTTTGCCAGTGAGTTCGGCAAATTGACGGCGTCATCGAAAAAGTTGTGCGATGACAACGAGCTGCACCGATATACTGCGGGCTTGAATGGAACAAATAAAAGGGCCTGTGCGTGGAATGGGTTGATGTGGTGGACGAGGATAACCGGGTGATTGGCGTGGCCGAGCGAGCCAAGGTGCGACGGGAGAATCTCTGCCATCGTGCCAGCTATATTCTGGTGCTCGACGACGCGGATCGGATCCTGGTGCAGCGACGCACCCTCAGTAAGGATTTCTGCCCCGGCATGCTGGATGCCTGCGCCGGTGGCGTGGTCACCACCGGTGAGGAGATGGAGCGCTCCGCCCGCCGCGAGCTGGCCGAAGAGCTGGGGATTATGGATGTTCCTCTGCAGGGCTTTGGCAGCTTTTATGCGGAAGGGGAGGGCTACCGGGTCTGGGGTGGCCTCTTCAGTTGCCGTTATCAGGGGCCGCTGCAGTTGCAGGCCGAAGAGGTGAGCGCGGTGCACTGGATGAGCCTGGCCGAGATTGCCGAGCGCGCCAGCGAATTTACCCCCGACTCCCTGCTCGCCATCGCCACCTGGCAGGCGAGACGCTAACGTCTCTCTTTAGATATTTTCTTTTCCAGTTCAGAGACAAGACGGGCAGCCTGATGGCTGCCCGTCTGCCTTTGTGCATTTAGTTGGTCTGCTACACCAGCTTGAGGCGTCGATTGGTGCGCCCACAAGCGCTCGGCTTGGCGAGCCAGTGACCTTGCCAGTCGGTGGCCAGACGCAGTAGGGGATACTCCAGATCGAGCCGGGTCACCACCAGCTGGCCGGTCTCGTCGCCACTCACAGGATTGCCGCTGGCGGGATCGATGATTTCGACGATGCAGCTCTCATTGACGATAAAGCCCTGACCGGGCTGACTCTCGTAGGCCACCACCCCCACATCCTGCCAAACCAGACAATTGAGGGCCGCAATGCCGTGAATGGCGCGCAGTGGCGCGGTTTCAGGATGGGTTGCTTCACACAATAAGGCGCGGCGCAGCGAGTCGCTCGGGATCTCCGCTGCCTCGGCCGCTTCCAGCAGGTCGAGCAGGGTCACCAGCGGGCCGACATAGCCGGTGGGTTGATAGCGCAGCAGTGCCTCCAGCTGGCGCTGGGTATCGTGGGGGCCGCAGGGTACCACGGGAGCCCCCAGCTGGCGGGCGCCGTTATCGAAGATAAAGGCGGTGGGGCCAGCATGATAGTCGTGGCCGTTGAGCATCACTTCCCCCGCCTTGAAACCGGCGGCAAACAGCGCTCGAGTGGCCCCCCACCAGTCTGCCCCGGCATATTCGGGGATGGCCAGCTGGCCCGGACAGGAGAAGACCCGCAGCGCCTGACTGGCGGGGCGGCCGGTGAGACCGGCAAAGGGGGGATGAGCCTGCTGGGCGGCAAAGAGCTCTTTGCTGTCGAGCAGTGGCAGGGTGGCCAGCTCTGCCAGATCCTCGAGGCGGCACTGGCGATAGGCGCTGGAGTAACCGGCGCAATATTGACTGACATGGGTAAGCTGATGATTGAGCTGGTCCAGTTGCTGCTGTTCGCGCATGGCGGGGGGACGAATTTCCAGACCATCGTAATAGTGTTGCATGGGGCCTCCTGGCGCCGTGAAACCAGCTCAAGAGTAGTCTGCCCAAGGGGAAAATGCCTGCCGCTATCCATGGTCAGGCTCAGAGCCGCTGTTAGGCGGCATCGTCACTCTGGGATAAACTGGCGACTTCCCATCACGACTCAGGACGAGAAATCATGATTGCTGTAGGACAACCCCTGCCTGCGGGCGAATTTACCTTTATCACCGCCGAGGGCAAGCAGCTGCGGGATAGCAAGACGCTGTTCGCCGGTAAAAAAGTAGTGCTGTTTGCGGTGCCCGGCGCCTTTACTCCTACCTGCTCCAATGCTCATCTGCCGGGCTATGTGGTGCTGGCCGATCAGTTCATGGCCAAAGGGGTGGATGCCATCTGCTGTCTGTCGGTCAACGATGCTTTCGTGATGCGGGCCTGGCAGACGGCCCAGAATGCCGAGGCGATCACCATGCTGGCGGATGGCGATGGCAGCTGGACCCGGGCGCTGGGCCTGGCCAAGGATACCGGCGCCTTTGGCGGCATCCGCGCCCAGCGCTTTGCGTTGATCGCCAACGATGGTGTTGTAGAGCAGCTGTTTTTGGAGGCGCCGGGCAAGTTTGAGGTCTCCGATGCCGCGAGCCTGCTGGCTGCACTGTGAAATGTTAATCACGGTTTGATTTCCCCTTGAAATGGGAGGTGGCACAGCTACACTGGCGCCACTTTCCCATGGTGCCTGCCCGTTTGGGCTGGCGCTTCGTTGCAGATAACAAGAGATGAAGATCCTATGACCCTGGCTTTTGTTGCCCTGATTGCCGGACTGGCGCTGCTGGTCTGGAGTGCAGACAAGTTTGTCGATGGCGCTGCCGCCACCGCCCGTTATGCGGGGATGCCGCCGCTGCTGATCGGCATGGTGATCATCGGTTTTGGTACCTCGGCCCCGGAAATGGTGGTCTCGGCACTGGCGGCGTCACAGGGCAATCCCGGGTTGGCGCTTGGCAATGCCTATGGCTCCAACATCACCAATATCGCGCTGATCCTGGGTCTGACGGCACTGATCAGCCCTATCGCGGTGGCCTCTCAGGTTGTGCGCAAGGAGATCCCGATCCTGCTCGGCATTACCCTGCTCTCCGGCGCCCTGCTGATCGATGGTCATCTGGGCCGGATGGATGCGGTCATTCTGGGGGCCGTCTTCGTTGCCCTGATGGGCTGGTCCATCTGGGCTGGCATGAATGGCAAGGGAGATGCGCTGGATACCGAGACCGCCGAGGATATCGAGAGCGAGGGGATGTCCCTCAAGAGCGCCATCTTCTGGCTGGTGGTCGGGCTGGTGCTGCTGATCGGCGCTTCCCGCCTGTTGGTCTGGGGGGCGGTGACCATCGCTCAGGCGCTTGGTATCAGCGATCTGGTGATTGGCCTCACCATAGTCGCGGTGGGAACCTCCCTGCCGGAGCTGGCCTCGTCCCTGATCGCCATTCGCAAGAACGAGCATGATCTGGCCCTTGGCAACGTGCTCGGCTCCAACCTGTTCAACACCCTGGCGGTGGTGGGGATTGCGGCGGGCATCCACCCGCTCGATGTGGCGTCGGAGGTGCTCACCCGTGACTGGAGCATCATGATGGGGCTAACCCTGCTGCTGTTGGTGATGTGTCTGGGCCGCAAGGAGCAGGGCCGTATCAACCGGTTGGAGGGGGGCGTGCTGCTGACTTGCTTCGTCGCCTACACCGGCTGGCTGCTGACCAGTCAGTTTATCTGATAGGGGTTGGAGAAATGAGAGAGGGGGAAGCTCAAGCTTCCCCCTCTTGTTTTTGCCCAGTGAATCTGTTGGCGAGCGAGCGGTGTGCTCAGGCTACTGCCACCAGCTTCTGCCCCTTCTGGCTGCTGTCCAGAATGAGGATGCTGGCCTTGGGGAAGAAGTTGAAGGTGGAGGCGGAGGCCCAGGTGTAGGCGCCCATCACCTTGCCAATCACCAGTTCGCCGATAGCCAGATCCGGCAGCATGATGCCATCGCGGATCACATCCACGCTGTCGCAGGTGGGGCCGGAGAGCACCGAGTTGTGCTGCTCGCCACTGGCATAAGGCGTGCTCACCGGATAGGTGACGTGGTCATAGAGCTGGCCGTTGTAGCTGCCGTAGAGACCGTCATCCAGGTAATACCAGATCTTGTCGCCACGGTGGGCCTTGCCCATCACGCTGGATACCGAAGTCATGGCCGGTGCGCTGATAAAGCGGCCCGGTTCGGCAATCTTCTGCACGGTAGCGGGCAACTTGGCCAGCGCTTCGCGGATCGGCGCGCAGAAGCCGTCGATATCGAATTCGCCCCCTTCATAATCCACCGGGAAACCGCCGCCGATATCCAGCACCCAGGGCTTGAGCCCGAGCGCCCAGGCCTGCTCCATGATCTCGCGGCAGGCGTCGATGGCCTGCACATGGCGACGGGCGTGGGGTACTTGGGAGCCGACGTGGAACGACAGCCCCATCACCTTGATCCCCTTGGCGTGGGCCAGTTGCAACAGCGGCAGCGCCTGCTCCGGAGTGCAGCCGAACTTCTTGGAGAGATCGACCTTGGTCTCGGGGTTCGGGAAGCTGACCCGCAGCAGCAGTTTCACTTCGTCCTTGTAGGGAATGAACTTTTCCAGCTCCAGCGGGTTGTCGTAGACAAACACGGTGCAACCGAACTCCAGCGCATAACGGATATCGCTGTCGCGCTTGATGGGATGGGTATGAATGCAACGTCCCGGGCGAACCCCCTGACTGCGCACCAGATCCACTTCGCCATTGGTGGCCAGATCGAAACAGGCCCCCTCTTCCTTCAAGACAGAGACCACCGCCTCATGGGGCAGGGGTTTGAGTGCATAGTGCAATCGTACATCGGGCAGGGCGGCGGCCAGGGCCCGATACTGTTTGCGGACGGCTGCCTTGTCGAGCAGCAGCAGGGGGGAGCCGAATTGTTCAACCAGCTGACGGTAATCTTGTGCGACCACATCTTTTGCAACCAGGGTCTCGTTCATTCTCTTTTGGTCATCCTTAGGGGGCGTGATATGCCCAAGCCATATGCGATTGAACCGGCGACGGCCGGGTCAGGCGAGCGGTCCGGTGGGACCAACCGAACACAGTGCATAAATTGATAACAAAGTGCTTGGTTATGCAGCGGATTATCGGCTTATTGATTCTGTGTGCAAGCATTTTGATTGGATATGTTGGCAAGATTTTCTTGGCGAAACGAGAGGGATCACTGTTCTCTATCTGCCATTTTTCCCGTTTGGACCACATTTGATTCGTGAGAGCCTAACTTGTTGATAGTTAACTAACATTTAACATTCTTGTCGCGGTTCTGGCGGTCACTAAAAAAATATAAATGGGGGCGGCCAAGTGCGAGACAGCTCACATTTTTTGGATTAACATGCCGACTTCCTAATCCAAACTAGTTCGGATGAAGGTAGCAGGAGAGCGATGGGCAACCATCCACCGAAGAAGTGAATCTTTCAGGTACCGGGCAACCGGTGTGGACTGCTACTGGACGATACTCTGGAGAGACCCGTTAAATCGGGCGCCGAAGGAGCAAGGCACCATGACTACCCGCAAGGGCAGGCTGGCGCCGGAAACTCTCAGGCAAAAGGACAGAGGGGATGGGATGGTTGTACCTGGGCTTGGCCCGCATCCGATCGCCTCTGGCCGATCGCGACACCTATGGGAAGATCATCCTTCTCCTCCTTAATTTCTGTTTCTTAAGGAGGATGCATGTCATCAATTCAATCGGCGTTAACCGCCATCGATAGCTTTATCTGGGGGCCGCCCCTGCTGATCCTGCTGGTCGGGACCGGTATCTATCTCACCCTGCGTCTGGGTCTGCTTCAGGTGGTGCGCTTGCCGCTCGCTCTGCGGCTGGTCTTTGGCCGCGATCAGGGGCAGGGCAAGCAGGGGGATGTCTCCAGCTTCGGCGCCCTCTGTACCGCCCTCTCTGCCACCATTGGTACCGGCAACATCGTCGGGGTGGCTACCGCCATCAAGCTCGGTGGTCCCGGTGCCCTGTTCTGGATGTGGATGGCAGCGCTGTTCGGCATGGCTACCAAGTACGCCGAGTGCCTGCTGGCGGTCAAATACCGCGAGCAGGATGCCAACGGCCAGATGGCGGGTGGCCCCATGTACTATCTGGAAAAGGGGCTTGGCTCCAAGCCGCTGGCCAAGCTGTTTGCCTTGTTTGGCATCGGCGTCGCCTTCTTCGGGATCGGTACCTTCCCGCAGGTCAATGCCATCTCCGACGCCATGAGCCTCTCCTTCTCGGTGCCCCGTGAAGCGACCGCCGTGGTGCTGACCCTGATCGTGGCGCTGGTGACCCTGGGAGGGATCAAATCCATCTCCAGCGTGTCGAGCAAGGTGGTGCCCTTCATGGCCATCTTCTACATCGTCGCCTGTCTGGGTGTGCTGGTGAACAACGCCAGCGCCCTGCCCGATGCCGTCATGCTGGTTATCGAGAGTGCCTTCACCGGCCATGCGGCGACCGGCGGCTTCGTCGGTGCCAGCATCATGCTGGCCATTCAGTCCGGGGTGGCGCGCGGGGTCTTCTCCAACGAATCGGGACTGGGCTCTGCGCCCATCGCGGCGGCGGCGGCCAAGACCGATTCGTGCGTGGAGCAGGGGCTGGTCTCCATGACAGGTACCTTCATCGACACCATCATCATCTGCACCATGACCGGCCTGACCCTGGTGGTCACCGGCGTGTGGAGCGGCGATGCAAGCGGCGCGGCCATGACCAGTCTGGCCTTTGCCCAGGGGCTCGATGCCCATGTTGGCCAGTATCTGGTGAGCATTGGCCTGCTGTTCTTCGCCTTTACCACCATCCTTGGCTGGAACTACTACGGCGAGCGCTGCACCGAATACCTGTTCGGGGTTAAGGCAATCAAGCCCTATCGTCTGGTCTATCTGGCGCTGGTGGCGAGCGGTGCTTTCCTCCATCTGGACATGATTTGGCTGCTGGCCGATATCGTTAACGGCCTGATGGCGGTGCCCAACCTCATCGGCCTGATTGGCCTGCGCCATGTGGTGATCGCCGAGACCCGCGCCTACTTTAGCCGGGATCTGGATAGCGAAGCCGAGCCGGAGCCGCAGACAGCCTGAACGCCTCAGCCCGTTTCACGCTCCCCTTGAAAAGAACAAGCCACGACTCCGGTCGTGGCTTTTTTGTGCGTTGTGTCTAAGGATGGGGACTATCCCTCTCCCTTCGGGATAAGGTCAGGATGAGGGAGATAGCCCCTCGCTCAGCAGGCTATCCAGACGTGCTCGCACTTTCTCTACCAGTGCCTGATCGCTACCGTGCCAATCGATGCAGCTTGCTAGCGTGGTGGAGGTTCCCGCCATAAAACGCAGCTCGCCGCCCGCCAGCTCGTAGAAGCGGCTCGCCATCCTGGTTCCCTCATCCACATCACCCGCCACCAGCAGCATGGCTTGTGCCAGCACGGCGCCCTGGTGATCCTGTCCCGGCGCAAGCCAACGCTGGGCAGTGCCGGTGATCTTGCGTCCCCCGATCACCAGATTGTACTGACCATCGCAAAAGGAGCCGGGTACGAAGTCATAGCTTCCCTCAAGGCCGTACTCCGCCAACAGGGTCAGCAGCGGTGCCCCCAGCAGCCGGTAGTAGTGGGTGAGATCTGTGGTGGTGCGGGGCAGCAGCAGGGATAGGTTGAGGATCCCCGCCCCGTGGGGCACGGCGGTGCCACCGCTGTCGCGCACATGTACCGGCCAGCCTTCATCTGCAAGTTGCTGGCAGGCGGTTTCGTAACGGGGGAGGCGGGTATCCTTGCGGGTGACAATCAGGCATTGGGGCGCCTGCCACAGGTGAGCGCGGGGCTGGCCGTCATGGGCACAGTCGCGCAGCCAGTTCTGCTCTTGCGCCAGTATCTGTGCGGGTGAAGCGGTATTGGAGAGGGGGGAGAGCAGGGGATAGGGCATGGCGGCATCCTCAAAAAAGGCTGCTCAGCACACTACCCGTGGCGGCTGACAAGGTAAAGCCCCGCAGTGCGGGGCTTGAGTCTGCTATCGGTTGATGACGTCTCAGGAGTGGCGCGCTTCGCGCTTGGGCAGCAGCAGGTTGAGCACGATGGCGGTAATGCCACCGGTGGCGACGCCGTAGGAGAGCACGCTCTTGGCCAGCTCCGGCAGGTGTTGCAGCACTTCCGGCACCTGCGCGACTCCCAGCCCCATGGCGAGCGACACCGCCAGGATCATCAGGGCGCGTCTGTCCAGCTCCTCGCGGGCAATGATGCGCACCCCGGCGGCGGCGATGGTGCCGAACATCACGATAGTGGCGCCCCCCAGCACGGGCTCGGGGATCTGCTGTACCAGACTGGCGACCGCCGGGAACAGGCCGAGCAGGGCCAGCATGGCGGCGATAAAGAGCCCGACGTGGCGGCTGGCCACCCCGGTCAGCTGAATAACGCCGTTATTCTGGGCGAAGGTGGACATGGGGAAGGTGGAGAAAACTGCCGCCAGCATGGAGTTGGCACCATCAGCCAGCACGCCGCCTTTGATCCGCTCCATATAGACAGGCCCTTCCAGTGGCTCGCCGGAGATATCCGAGGTGGCGGTCATGTCGCCGATCGCTTCGAGCGCCGTCACCACGAAGATGATGGCGAGCGGCACGAACAGCTGCCAGTCAAAGCCGAGACCGTAGTGGAGCGGAATGGGCACCATCACCAGCGGGCCGTCGAAGGTGGGGGCGCTCACTTTGCCCAGCAACAGCGCCACGGCATAGCCCGCCAGCATGGCGATCATGATGGCGGAGAGGCGCAACCAGGGGTTGCGACTGCGTTGCAGCAACACGATCAGGCCGAGCACCAGCAGGGAGAGGAAGAGGTTGGTGTGACTGGCGAAGCTGCCATCAGAGAGGGCTGCATAGCCGCCGCCCATGCTGATCAGGCCCACTTTGATCAGGGTCAGGCCGATCAGCAGCACCACTATGCCGGTGACCAGCGGGGTGATGATCCGTTTCACCAGATGGAGGAAGCGGCTCATCACCACGATAGTGAGTGCGGCAACCATCATGGTGCCGAACAATGTGCCCAACAGATCCTCGGTGGGTATGGCGGCCTGTTTGAGGGCGAGACCGGAGGCGATGATGGGGCCGAGGAAGTTGAAGCTGGTGCCCTGTACCGAGAGCAGGCCGGAACCGATGGGGCCGAAGCGGCGGGTTTGAATGAAGGAGGCGATGCCGGACATGACCAGCGACATGGAGACGATATAACGGGTGTCGGCGGCAGGGAGGCCGAGGGCATTGGCGATAATCAGGGGCGGGGTAATGATGGCGACAAACATGGCGAGCATATGCTGCAGGGCGGCGAACAGCGTCTGGGGCAGAGGCGGGACATCCTCTATGCCATAGACCAGTTCGCTATGGGCTCGCCTGGGTGGATGTGCCTCTCGATTGGCGCGTGTGACAGCAGCCTGTTCCATAAGTACCTCGAATTGTGTGGGGAGGGGGAGAAAATTGGGCGCTATTGTAGTGATTGAAATGAGGCTGACCAGCGCTAATTATGCAAAAAAAGGTTTATTTTTTGATGGGTTGAAACGTTTGCGCGCTGCGATTATCATCTGTCGGTTTGTGTGACCGACCTCTCCTTTTTATTCTCCCCGCTAATGACATTTTTACCACTTTGTAGGTGTAGAATGAGCCCTCAGTATTCATCGTGGAGACTCTGGATGCTCAAGTTGTCAGAGTTCTGGAGTGCGAGGGTTCACTCCGAAGACTTTACTCGTACTCGCATGGGCTTTATGACGGTGCGTTTGCGCCTGCTGACCTGCTTGCTGATGCTCGGCTTGCCCGCCTGGGCCGTGGTGGATTGGTTGACCTTGCCCGCCGTTCATTTCGAGCAGCTGTTCCAGGCCAGGATCTTCTGCACCCTGGCGCTCTCGCCACTTATTCCGCTCTCGTACCTCATCCACTTCAAGCGGGAACGGATGAAGCTGGCCCTTGGCTACCTGATGGCCGTGATGATGCTCTTCTCCCTCTTTTGCCTGAACAGCTTTGGCGCCGGACAGGAGTTGCAGGCGGGCTATGCTGCCTTTCCCTATCTGCTGATCACCCTGTTTGCCATCTTCCCCATCCCCCTCTCCCTCGGCTTGCAACTGGCAGGCGTGGTACTGGTGACCATGCTGTTGGGCCACTGGCTGCTGGTGGGCCAGAGCATCTGGAGTCAGGCCACCCTGAATCAGGTGTGGGTGCTCGGCATGTTTACCATGGCCAGCTGCTGGGTGCAGTGCGGCCAGCTCAACATGCTGCTGCGGCTATATCGGGAATCGACCACCGATGAGCTGACCGGCATGATGAACCGCCGCTTGCTGATGAAGCAGCTGGAGCAGGCCAGAATCCGGCTGCAACTCAAGAAGAAGCCCTTTGCGGTGATGCTGCTGGATCTCGATCGCTTCAAGCGGATCAACGATATCTACGGCCATCTGGCGGGGGATGCGGTGCTCAAGGAGGTGGCGACCACCCTGGGGGAGCAGCTGGAGCCTGACATGGTGCTGGGGCGTTATGGCGGCGAAGAGTTTGCCATCCTGATGCACAACTGCACAGATCCGGCGCTGGCGAGCAAAATGGCCGAGCGGCTGCGCATTGCCGTCGAGGCGCGGCTGGTGAAGAGCCCCACCTCGGACGAATTGCTGGAGGTGACGGTGAGTATCGGGATTGCCATGGCTCGTGCCGATGACACCATCGATATTCTGATCAACCGTGCCGACGAGTGTCTCTATCAGGCCAAGATGGCGGGACGCAACTGCGTGGTGGTCGAGGGTCAGAACCGCGCAAAAACAGATGCCGCCTGAGGGCGGCATCCTGTTGGCAATGAGCTGGTGAGATCAGGCCAGCTTGTACTTGCCGGAGAGCTGCTGGGCCAGCAGCTTGAACATATTGAAGACCGCCATGGTCTTGCCGGTCGGGGTGCCGTCTTCGGCCAGGAAATACTCCCCCTTGAACACCAGAATATCCCCCTTCTGCTCCACCGAATCGGCGCGCATACCGTGGATGAAGTCTTCATGCTCTTTGATGATCTTGTTGGCCATCTCAAGCAGGGCCGTCTCGGTGATCAGCTCTTTCTGTGGTTGCATGCTCGTCTCCTTAAACGACTACTGGACAGGGAAACCGTGGATCCCTGTCTCTGATTGAAGAGGCGCCCAGCATACTGCAAACAGGGTTTTTCTGTCATTGATATGACCCCGATTTGTGGCTGTTTATCCGATCACCAGATTCTTCAACCAGCAGCGCTGGCGAATACGGCGCTGCACCAGCAACACCTTGCTGAGCTCCTCCAGCAGCACCACCGCCACCACCCAGGAGAGGGGCCAGCCGAGCAGCGTGACCGCCACCCAGGCGAGCGGGATGCCGATGCACCACATGCCGACAATATCGATGAAGATGCTGTAGTTCACATCGCCGCCAGAGCGAAGTACCCCGATGATCCCCACCATGTTGAACACCTTGAGCAGCATCCCGAGGCACATGATGCCGAGCACCTGTCCCGCTTCCGTCATCAGCTCGGGGGGTAGATTGCCGACCCACTGCAGCAGGTTGGCTTGCAGCAGCCAGACGATGATCCCCACCAGTAGCGCGCCAATCGGTGCCAGCAGCAGGAAGAGCTGGGAGTGTTGCCAGGCAATCTCGTACTCCTCGGCCCCGAGCCGGTGGCCGAGCAGGGTGGAGCAGGCCACCGCCAGTCCGAAGAAGAGGGAGATCAGGATGCTCTCCAGGGTGCCGAGGGTGGTCATGATGGCCAGCGAATCGGTGCCAAGATGGGCGTAGAGAAAGCCGTAAATCAGCATGCCGAAGGCCCAGAGGCCGTCATGGAACAGCAGCGGCAGGGCGATCAGGGTAAAGCGCACCACCTCCTTGCGCTTGAAGGCGGCCAGCCAGTCTGGTGCGCGCGGGATCAGGCGCGCTTCATAACGCTTTACGTAGAGCAGTAGCAGGGCTGTCTGCAGCAGCCGGGAAATGGTGGTGCCCCAGGCCGAACCGGCGACCCCCATCGCCTCGAAGCCGAAGTGACCGAAGATGAGGGCGTAGTTGAGGATGACGTTGGCGATGATGGCGATAATGCCGATGCGGGTCGGCGCGGCGGCATTGCCGACCGAGCGTAGCGCCGACTCCAGCGGCACTACGATGGCGGTACAGAGGATGGTGGCGCCGGTGATCATCAGGAATTGATCCGCCAGTGCCCGCAGCGCCGGATCCTGACTGGCAAAACCCAGCACGCTGCCCGGTGATAACACATAGATGAAGGCAAAGGGCAGGGTGACCAGCAGGGCGCCCACTATGGCCAGCGCCAGGGAGCGGCGTACCCCGGCCATCTCCCCGCGCCCGAAGTATTGTGCTGCCAATACCGAGACCCCGCCTGCGAGGCCCGCTATCACCAGCAGATTGAAAAAGAAGACCCGGTTACCCAAGCCGACCGCCGCCACAGCCGTGGTGCCAAGCTGGCTCACCATCATGATATCGATGAGGCCGAGCAGGGAGAACATCATGGATTGCAGCGAGACAGGCAGGGCCAGCCGCCACAATCGGGTCATGAACTCGCGATCGGTGGTTTGTTTTAAAATCGCTTGCCAATAATTCATAGTTGTTAACCGGGTATGAGAAAAGCAAGGTTTGTCAGGGGTATGATAGGGGCTGACGAGGCTCTTCTCACTGTGAGTAGCTCTCGGTTTTCTTGTGTAAAACTATCCTGTTGAGGTGTTATGCCATTTGCCAGCGAGTGTCTGGAGATAGCGCCAGCCTGTGAAGAGCTGATGCTGGGACGTGAAGGGCTGCCCCTGCTCGGCGAGGCGGGGATCTTCCTGACCGGCCTCTCCCGGGTGCGGGATCACTACCTGATCCGTCGCAATCGCCCTGAGTTTCACATTCTGATGGTGAGTCACGATGAGGGTGGCGCGCTGCTCACCGACGAGGGGGAGCAAGCCATTCCGGCCGGGTCGCTGATTTTCCTGCCCGCCGCCGTGCCTGGCGGTCTCAAGCTGATTGGCGAAAGCTGGCAGATCAGCTGGATTTTGCTCGATGACGTGCCGCGCTGGCAGCACCTGCATCGCCTTGGTCACCGTATCTGGCAAGGGGATGGCGGCGATCAGCTCTACCATCTGCTCAGCCTGATGCAGGGGGAGGGGATTCGCTCCCCGCTGCAACCCCAACTGCTCAGCCTGTTGCTGGCGCTGCTGGAGCGCACCCTGCAAGGGGAGGTGCGTGGCACCCCTGAACTCAGATTGCAGGCACTGTTTCGCCGGGTGGAGGCGCGCCTGGACGAACCCTGGAGTGTCGCCCTGCTGGCCCGACAGATGGCCTGCTCCGTTCCCCATCTGCACCGGCTCTGTCAGCAAGCGTTCGGTATGGGGCCGATGGCGAGGGTGACCGAGCTCAGAATGAACAAGGCGCGCCAGCTGCTGCTCTATACCAACTGGCCACTTGGCGAGCTGGCGGCCCGGGTCGGTTACAGCGATGGGGCCAACTTTGCCAACCGCTTTCGTCGTCTGACTGGTCAGACCCCCGGCGCCTTTCGTCGACTGGGTCGCAAACCTTTTGCAACGGATGTGCAAACTCTTTGAAATTAATGAGACAAGCCCCTAGGATCGGCGGGTCCCTGCGTCTAGCTAACCGTTTAGGTACCAAGATCCATGTTTGAAGATAATAACCAGAAACGTCCTCTCTACATTCCCTACGCCGGTCCCGCCCTGCTGGAGACCCCTTTGCTCAACAAGGGCAGCGCCTTCACCAGTGAAGAGCGCAGCAACTTCAACCTCGAAGGTCTGTTGCCCCAGAATATCGAGACCATCGAAGAGCAGGCCGAGCGCGCCTATCGCCAGTTCATGGCGTTTGGCAACGACATGGACAAGCACATCTACCTGCGCAACATCCAGGATACCAACGAGACGCTCTTCTACCGTCTGCTGCACAACCACCTGACCGAGATGCTGCCCATCATCTACACCCCGACCGTCGGTAAGGCGTGCGAGGAGTTCTCCAACATCTATCGCCGCGCCCGTGGCCTGTTTATCTCCTATCCGGACAAGGACAGGATCGATGACATGCTGCAAAACGCCACCAAGCAGAACGTCAAGGTGATCGTGGTGACCGATGGCGAGCGGATCCTGGGTCTGGGTGACCAGGGTATCGGCGGCATGGGCATTCCCATCGGCAAGCTTTCCCTCTACACCGCCTGTGGTGGCATTTCGCCCGCCTACTGCCTGCCGGTGGTGCTGGATGTGGGCACCAACAACCAGCAACTGCTGAATGACCCCTTCTATATGGGGTGGCGCAATCCGCGTATCTCGGGGGATGAGTACGCCGAGTTTGTCGATGCCTTCATTCAGGCGGTCAAGCGCCGCTGGCCCGATATCCTGCTGCAGTTCGAGGATTTCGCCCAGAACAACGCCATGCCGCTGCTCAACCGCTACAAGAACGAGCTCTGCTGCTTCAACGACGATATTCAGGGTACCGCGGCGGTGACGCTGGGCAGCCTGATCGCCGCCTGCAAGGCCTCCGGCGCCAAGCTCTCCGAGAAGCGGGTTGCCTTCCTCGGGGCGGGCAGCGCCGGTTGCGGTATCGCCGAGCAGATCGTGGCACAGATGAAGGCCGAGGGGCTGACCGATGCCCAGGCCCGCAGCCGTGTCTTTATGGTGGACCGCTTTGGTCTTATCACCGACAAGATCCCCAACCAGCTCGACTTCCAGCGCCGTCTCTCCCAACCGGTAGAGCGGATCGCTGACTGGCCGGTGGGGGACAACATCTCCCTGCTGGAGGTGATGGAGCACGGCCGCCCGGACATCCTGATCGGGGTCTCCGGTCAGCCGGGGCTGTTCACCGAAGAGGTGGTCAAGACCATGCACAAGCACTGTGCCCGTCCCATCATCTTCCCGCTCTCCAACCCCACCTCCCGGGTCGAGGCGACGCCGGCTGACCTTATCCGCTGGACCGACGGTCAGGCGCTGGTGGCCACCGGCAGTCCGTTTGCACCGGTGGAGCACAAGGGCAAGCGCTACGTCATCGCCCAGTGCAACAACTCCTTCATCTTCCCGGGGATCGGCCTTGGCGTCATCGCCTCCGGCGCCACCCGGGTGACCGACGCCATGCTGATGTCGGCCAGTCGCGCGCTGGCGGAGTGTTCGCCGCTGGTGAAAGGGGAGGAGGGTTCTCTGTTGCCGGATCTGGCAGATATCCATCAGGTCTCCCGCTACATCGCCAAGATGGTGGCCAAGACCGCCATGCTGCAAGGCAAGGCGGTGCAGACCCCGGACGAGGTGATCGATCAGGCCATCGACGCCAACTTCTGGCATCCGGAATATCGCCGCTACCGCCGCACCTCGTTCTGATTTCTGCGGGAAGTGGCAAAGCAAAAGGGATGCCTCGGCATCCCTTTTTACTGCACGTCTGACATGGTTATCGCCTCAAGATCAACTACTCGCTGCCGCCCTGTACGCCGGTGACACGCACCTCTACCCGGCGATCCGGCCCAAGGCAGTCGATGAGCGCCGCCTTCGCCTTGATGGCATCACACTGGTTGCCGGTGACCGGATTACTCGCGCCATTGCCCTGGATGCTCACCTTGTCGGCAGGCAATCCCTTGCTGATCAGAAAGTCGGCAACGGTTTGGGCCCGAGCTTCTGACAACCTCTGATTGTTGGCATCCGAGCCGATGCGGTCGGTATACCCCATCACGACCGCACTGCCATCCTTGGGCTGCACGTCGACGATCTGCTGGTAGAGATCGTCCAGCGCACTCATCCCCTCCTGTTTGAGGTCCGCTTTGCCAAAAGCGAACAGCACATCGGAACTGAGGTTGAAGGTCTGATCCACCACTTCCGGTTCGGCCGGTGGCGGGGGGACCACGACCGGGGCGGGCGTGGGGGCCGCTTCTTTGGGGTGGCTGCGGTTCGGGTGGATCACCAGCTCCAGCGTGGCGGTGCTGATGTCGCTGACCCAGCGCTGGGTGCCGCTGTTGGCTTTGCCGTTATCCGGATCATCGCCAACGCGCACTATGTAACGGTAGCGTGCCTGCAGATCGACCCAGTCATGGAGCCGGGCCGTCACTCCCAGACCCGCCAGCGGCGCCAGGTTGTCGTCCCCGCCATTGACCGACTCGACGTGATAGATATAGCCACCGCCCTCGGCAAAGAGCGAGAACATCTCGCTGAGCGGCAAGCGGCCAATCACTGACAGCGTGGCTCCCTTGCTGTTGAACTCATGGCCGCTGATATCCCAGTCACCGGTGGAGAGATAGCCAATCTCGGCCCCCAGGTTTTCCGTGAAGTTGTAGCCGCCAAACAGGGAGAGCGCAGTCGCATCCTTGCCGACATCCTGACTGAAATCATTCAGATTGTGGGCAATGGCCCAGCCACCGCCGACCCCGGCATACCAGTCGTGAACCGGTTCCGCTTGTGCGCCTGTGCTCGCCAATGCCAGTGCAATCCACACAGGTTTTACTCTTATGTTCATCGCGTATCCTCGTCGATGTTTGGTGTAGTGGGGTTGCCTGCTGGTCAAACCCCACACTTATGTATAGGTGACGGGCTGTTTTTAACCACCAAAGAGGTATGGGGGGCGACACGCTGTGAACCATGGCGCGAGACGGGAAGAGGAAGGGGGCAAAAGAGGGTTACAAGGTGGGTGAAATAAGCGGCAAGAAAAAGGAGGCCAGGTGGCCTCCTTGTTATGTCGGACTGCAGGATTACTGTTGTACTTGCTGCACGCCGGTGACGCGTACTTCTACGCGGCGATCCGGTGCCAGGCAGGAGATCAGCTGAGCCTTGCCCTTGACGCTGTTGCACTGGGTACCGGTGACCGGATTGGCTTCACCGCGACCTTCGATGGCAACTTTGCCAGCCGGCAGACCTTTGCCAACCAGGAAGTCGGCCACGGTACGGGCACGCGCTTCGGATAGTTTCAGGTTGTAGGCATCAGAACCGATACGGTCGGTGTAACCGACGACCACGGCGCTGCCATCTTTCGGCTGAACATCAACGATCTGCTGATACAGGGTGTTCAGCGCTGCGACACCTTCTGGCTTGAGGGTGGATTTGTCAAAGGCAAACAGCACGTCAGAGCTCAGGGCGAAGTTCTTGTCGACCAGTACCGGCTCGGGAACCGGCTCAGGCGCAGGGGCGGCAACCGGGGCAACATAAGAGGTACGGTTCGGGTGCATCACCAGCTCCAGGGTCGCGACGCTCATGTCGCTCTCCCAGGTTTTCTGCTCGTCACCCAGATTCCACAGATAGCGGTAGCGTGCCTGCACATCGATAAGGTCGGAGAGCTTGGCAGTCAGACCCAGGCCCGCCAGCGGCGCAGTGCCGTTGTCGCTGTTGCCATTGCCGTTGACGTGATTAAAGTAGGCACCACCTTCAGCAAACACCGAGAAGATGTCGCCCAGCGGCAGGCGGGCGATACCGGAGAGGGTAGCACCCTGGGTTTTGAAATCGGCACCGTCAACGCCCGCTTTACCGGCGTAGAGGTAGCCCAGTTCAGCTGCGTAGTAGTCGTTGAAGTTGTAACCGCCGAACAGGCTCAGCGCAGTGGCATCTTTGTCAGTGTCTTTGCCAAAATCATCCAGACCGTGGGCATAAGCCCAACCTGCACCAACACCGGTGTACCAGTCATCGGCAGCCTGAGCTGTGGTGCCTGCGGCGGCCAGCGCCAGTGCAATCAGGGTAGGAGCCATTTTGAGTTTCATCGGTTTATCCTCGTTGTGTTAGCCCATGTCGGGCAATGCACTTGTTTTTATTGCTGCGAAAAATCGCCAGCAAAGTGGATAGCGAAGGCTTTGGACTCTCATGATGCATTGGCGTCATGGACAACAGACCGGACAAGAAGCGTTTTTTAGTGCTTATCCAATACCTTACAGGCGCAACTACTTTATGCTTTCGAGACGGGGCAGGCAAGGGCAGGGAGGTGGGAGTGAGGGATGCAAGCGAGAACTAGACAAACAAAAAGGGATGCCACAGCATCCCTTTTTTTCGCACTATCTGAACGAGGTCAGATTATTGCTGAACTTCTTGTACGCCAGATACGCGAACTTCTACGCGACGATCCGGAGCCAGGCAGGAGATCAGTTGAGCTTTAGCAGTTACGCCGTTGCACTTGGTGCCGGTAACCGGGTTGGCTTCGCCACGACCTTCGATGGCAACTTTGCTGGCAGCCATACCTTTGCTTACCAGGAAGTTGGCAACGGTGCGGGCACGGGCTTCAGACAGCTTCTGGTTGTAAGCGTCGGAACCGATACGGTCGGTGTAACCAACAACAACAGCGTTGCCATCTTTCGGCTGGAACTCAACGATTTGCTGATACAGACCGTTCAGGGCTGCAACGCCTTCCGGCTTCAGGGTGTCTTTGCCGAAGGCAAACAGCACGTCTGAGTTCAGGGCGAAGTTCTTCTCTACAACTTGCGGAGCAGGAGCCGGAGCTTCTTCAACTACCGGAGCAGCTACCGGAGCTACGTAGGAAGTACGGAACGGGTGGTATACCGCTTCCAGAGTAGCAACGCTCTGGTTGGACTTGTAATGGGTGCCGTCAACGTTCAGGTCAGCCACGTCCCACATGTAGCGGTAGCGAGCTTGCAGATCCAGCGCGTCACTTACTTTGTAAGTCACACCAGCACCGGCCAGCGGGGAAACTTTAGTGTCGCTGATGCCCAGACCGTCGGTGTGAGCCCAGTAGGCGCCGCCTTCAGCGAACAGGGAGAAGTCGTTGCCAACCGGCATACGAGCGATACCGGACAGGGTGGCACCCTGGTTTTCGTAACGCAGACCTTCGGTGTTGCCACGACCGGCATACTGGTAACCGAATTCGGTACCGAAGTTTTCGGTGAAGTTGTAACCAACGAAGGCGTTGGCTGCAGCTGCATCTTCAGTACCAGCGTAACCGCCGCCATCGATCTTGTTCAGACCATTGAAGTGAGCAGCACCGACACCGGCACCGAAGTAGATGTCGTCAGCGGCGTGAGCAGCGGTAGCACCCATAGCAGCCATGGCGATGGCGATCATGGAAGGAGCCATTTTCATCATAAAAAAATCCTCGTTGAGATCGCACGTTATTCACGTGCTTCACACTTTGTAATTTATGTAAGCTGCAGGCTCCGCCGTACGGCTGGCGTCGAGTCTGGCAGATGACCCGGTATAACCGGGTTGCACACTCTCCTGGTGTGTCGAGTGCGCTGGCATGGCACGCAATGCGTGAGAAACCACTGCCAGGCAACTGATGTCATTCCGATGACGAGGCGCACTCTATGCCGATTTTAAAACATGATCAAGCTCACAAATGAGCCTTGTGGCAAATTGTGTCGTGCTCTTAACTGGCTGTTTATTTTGATTAATTAGTGATCCAGATAGGCCCTGTGCAGTTTCTTCTCCAGCTTCATATAAGCCTGAACCCAGTCGCTATGCGGGCTGGCAGGATTCGCTCTGGCGGCAAAGACCGCAAGGTAATCTGCCTGGGTTGCGCTCTGCAGCAGGGGGGTAAATGTCATCAAGAAATGTCGGGCCAGATAGGGGTCAAGGGGCCAGATGTTGAGGATGGCGCGAGCCACAGGCTGAACCGCAGCTGAACAGATGAAGTGGCGGTGTCCCGCCTCCAGCCAGTCGGCCATCTCGCACATGCCCGATTCGGGCACCAGACCACCATCACCCGGGGTGGTTGCCAGCGCAATTGCCTGACCATTTACCGTGACGAGCTGCTCATTGTTATGCAGGGTGCCGTCGTGGCTGCGCAGGGCCAGGTCCGGGCATGCCTGTTCAAGAAACAGGCTGCAGCTCTCCGGCAGGGCGGCCAGCAGTTCGCTGGCGTGGCTGGACATCAAGGCCGGAAGCCAGAATGCTTCGGCGCGATATTGTTCACCTTGCAGGCGCTGTTGTGCCAGTTCTTCTGTGCTGGATACGGGGTGCAGGCGAGAGATAATGCCGGGAAACGCCATACTTATTCCTCTTAATGGGTATCCGGCGGATTATACGAGTTATTGGGGGGGCCACAATAAAGGTTTCTTTTCGAGACTGTTTACCTGAGGCGGCTGAGCGATTACCATCCCCCCTTGAAGGCAAGGGTTGTCGCCGAAAGGCGCTCATAAGATAGAGGCTCGACCATAACGAGTCCGAACAAAACTGATACACTTGACTACGAGTCGTCGCGAAAAATAAAAGGCGGAGTAAATCCGCCAAACGGAGTATGGAACATTATGAATTCAAATATCGTCACTGTTGGCAAGAAGATCCGTCAGATCCGTGAAGCGGTCGGTTTGAGCCGTCCGAAGTTTGCAGATTTGCTGGGTGTTCCTCCCACCACGCTGAAAAACTACGAGCTGGGTTACCGTGAAGTTGGGGGCGCCTTCCTGGTTGCCCTGGCGCACCACCCGGATCTGCACAAGTTCACCCTCTGGCTGCTGGCAGACAAGAAAGTCGCCGAAATCGGCCAGATTGGCCCGGATGACCTCGCCAAGGCGTGATCATCGATGTGAATAGAAATGCCGCCTTCGGGCGGTATTTTTTTGGGTCGCCGATCGATATTTTGATCTAACACGCTTTGAATTATCCATGCAGGCCAACGAGAATAAGCGGCCCCGAAAAGTGGGCCCCCTGGTGGTATCTGGCCACCCGAACACTATTACATTCAGGATGATATGAGCAATCGTATGGAGTATGGGTATGAGCAGTAATGAGTTGGATAAACGCTATGGCCTGATGACTGCCATTGCGATGGTGGTCGGCGTGGTGATCGGCTCCGGTGTCTTCTTCAAGGCCGATGATGTACTGCGTCTGACTGGCGGTAATCTGGCCATTGCGCTGCTGGCATGGGCGCTGGGGGCATTTTCGATGATCTTCGGCGCGCTGGTGTTTGCCGAGTTTGCCCAGCGGATCGAAAAGTCCAACGGTATCGTCGATTATGCCGAAGCGGCATACGGCAAAATGTTTGGTTATCTGGTGGGGTGGTTCAAAGGCGTACTCTATTACGCCCCTCTTTCCGCCATCCTTGCCTGGGTCGCCGCTCTTTACACCATGATCTTGCTCGGCAGTGATAATCCGACCAACTCTGGTGCGACCTGGATACTGGCGGCTGTCTATATGACGGTCACCTATCTGATCAACTTCTATACCCCGGTCCTGGCGGGCAAGCTGCAAGTGGGCTCTACCCTGATCAAGTTGATCCCGTTGATCCTGGTTGCCATTGTGGGCACCATTTCAGGCTTGCTCAATGGTGTCACCGTGACCAACTTTGTGCAGGCAATGGATGGGATAGGAAGCACCGGAGGCACTCTGGCCACGGCCGTGGTTGCCACCGCCTTCGCTTATGAGGGGTGGATCGCCGCCGTGACCATCAACAGCGAAATTCGCGATTCCAAGAAGAATCTGCCCAGAGCGCTGGTGATTGGCACCCTGATAGTCTTTGTGGTCTATGTCACCTATTTTCTGGGGATCGCCAGCGTCTTGCCGACGGACGAGATAGTGGCGCAAGGGGATAACGCGGTAAATCTCGCGACAACCAGCCTGTTTGGCGGGACTGCTTCGACCATTTTGACCGTGTTTGTGATTATCTCCTGCCTCGGAACCCTCAATGGTCTGGTGCTGGCGACCATGCGCATTCCCTACTCGCTGGCGATCCGCAATCAGGGGCCTGCCCCCAAGTGGATGAGCCGTATCGAACCGCATCACCACATGCCAATCAACTCGGCCCTCGCGGCAGCGTTGTTGTCGGTGATCTACTCAGTGCTGTGGTACTGCAGCATCAACGAGACATTCGGTCGTTATATCGCCCTGGACGAGATGCCGATCGTGCTGATTTATGGCCTCTATCTGTTCCTCTATGTCTGGTACATGCGCACCTTTACCGAGTTGGGCTGGATAAAGCGGTTTGTGATCCCGACCTGTGCCACCCTGGGCGCGCTCATCATTCTGTATGGCGGTATCACCAATCCCAGTCTGGGGCTCTATCTACTGGTCTCTGTGGGGGTGATTCTGCTCGGGTTGCTCTTCTACCGTAAGGAGTGACCGGGTAAGTGAGTTGAAAAAAGCGCCGAATGGCGCTTTTTTCATGTGTAAACCGCAGCATGTCGACAACTAACTGCCCAGCAACCCGAGGCGGCCCAGTTCATCCTTGAGCTGATCGAGATTGCGCTCGACGCAAGCTTCCCCCTCGTTGATGGCATCGCTGGCACGATGAAAATCCATGATGGAGAAGCTGCCAAGGCGCGGGCAGAGCTGGATCTCCGGCGGGTCACCGGCCATCCGGGCGCGGGTGATCCGCTCCTGCATGATGTTGATGGAGCCACTCATCACGCTCCACAGACCCGGGGTGGCTGGCGCGGATTCACCGCGATTGAGCCACTGGCTGAGCAGGCCGCCGCTGCCGGGTTGATCCGGCTCGTCGGTCCAGGGTTGGTGCATATCGGTGTTGAGGTTGACCGCAATCACCACCTCGGCCCCCATGGCGCGAGCCAGTGAGATGGGCACCGGATTGACCACGGCGCCATCGACCAGCCAGCGGTCGTTGATCCGGGTCGGGGTGAGGATCCCCGGCATGCCGCAGGAGGCGCGCACCGACTGGCGCAGCGGGCCCTGTTGCAGCCAGATCTCGCGGCCGGTATCCAGCTCGGTGGCGATGCAGGCGAAGGGGATGGGCAGATTCTCGAGATCGGGATCCCCCAGATGGCTGGCGGCAAGGCCAAATACCTTTTCGCCGCGAAACAGACCGCCGGAGAGGGCCGGGTCGAGCAGGCTGACCACCTGCAGGCGGGTAAAGCCGCGCACCCAGGTTTCCAGCCGATCCAGTTCACCGGCGGCATAGGCGGCACCGACAAAGCTGCCGATGGAGCAGCCAGCGATCAAATCCGGTTTGATGCCGAGACGTTCAAGGGCGCGGATGACGCCGATATGGGCCCATCCTCTGGCGGCGCCGCTCCCGAGAGCGAGCCCTACGCGGGGTTTACGTGGCACGACAGTCCTCCAAAAAAGGGGTTGAGGGGTCAGCTTACTCCGAGAGTCAGGAGGCGTCACCCTGCCATCTTTCGCTGCGGTTGCGACCGTTGGCCTTGGCCTGATAGAGCGCCACATCGGCGCGGCGCACCGCTTCGTGCAGGGGAAGGTTCTCCTGGTGGGGCAGATAGCCGAGGCTGATGGTGACCTCCAGCCCGGGCTCGATGGCGGCCCAGTCGTGATCCGCCACCGCTTTTCTCAGCCGCTCCGCCAGCTCGCCGAGCTGCGTTGCATCAGCGCGGCCAATCAGCAGCAGAAACTCTTCGCCCCCCCAGCGGATCAGGCGATCAGTGGGTCTAAGCTGCTGCTGGCAGATCTGCACCAGCCGGATCAGCACGATATCGCCGACGGCATGGCCGAAGTTGTCATTGACCCGTTTGAAGTGATCCGCATCGAACATCAGGATCCCCGCTTGCAACCGGGACAGCTCTCCCGCCTGTTCCAGCAGCACCAGATAGTGGCGGTTGAAGGCGCCGGTGAGGGCATCGTGGCAGGAGAGGTAATTGAGCCGCTGGTTGAGGCGGTGGGATTTCAGGTTGGAGAGGGCGGCCAGCAGCATAAAGAGGATGGCGAGCAGGGTCGGCGTGGACTGGCAGAGCATGGCCCACACCAGCGGGAGCAGGGTGACGTTGTGCACCAGTCGCAACGGGGTATCTGGGATTGCCATGGTCAGCTGCAATGCCCCTTGCCGCCACTGGTATTCGTCGGTCGGCTCGGGGTCTTGCGGCACCACGGGCTGGTGTGCGCTGCTGGCCAGCACCTGATGGTACTGATTGAGCAGCAGATACTCACCCAGCGCTGGCGCCAGCTGATTGAGCTGCGATTGCAAGCGTGAAAGCAGGATGTCCATGCTGATCATCCCTACCAGCGAGCCGTCCTTGTAGAGAGGCTGGGACATGGTGACCATGGTGCCCAGTCCGGCAAAATCTTCGTAAGGGCGGGAGAGAATGGTGTCTCGGCTGGGGTTGGGTGACATCAGCGCATCCTGCCAGTAGTGCTTGTCATAGATGCTGCGGGCAAAACGAAACTGGCTGGAGGGGATCCAGGGATAGAGGTAGATAAAGTTGTCCACGCCAGTGAAGTAGGCCCAGGCGATCTCGCTGCCCAGGCGCTGGCTGGCGGTGGCCAGCAAGGGGGAGAGGCTCAGGGCCAAATGAAGTTGCGCCTCCCGCGCACTGCCGGGGGGCGGCAGCGGGCCGTCACCGGTGAGGTTGCCCGCCAGTCCGGCCGGTAAATCATCGGGGAGCTTGTCGAGGGCCAGCCCCTCTGGCAGCGCCTCGATATGGCGATAGAGCTGGCGGGTGAGCACCGACTGGGGGTCGCTGCGCAGTCGCTCTTCGGCCTGCCCGCGCATCGCCTCCAGAAACACTTCGGTCTGTTTGAACCGATCCCGCAGGTAGATGGCGCTGTTGAGGGTATCGCTCTGGTAGAGGCGTTCTATCTGTTTCAGGCTTTGCCGCAAGGTCAGACCAATCAGCAGGATGACCACGGCGAACAGGAGCCAGGTCAGGCGTGTGAGAAAGCGGTGGTCAGACATTTTGGGCATAGGCAGTCAGTCGGGTTGCGAAGGAAATTGTCGTTAGTGTATGCGATGTGGCGTGAAAACAAACGGCGCGACCTGAAACAGAGTGAGCTTATCCCGCTCTTGTTACGTTTTGTCACATTTATACATAGTCACGGCATAGTCTGGGGCTAAAATGGCCCCAATCTGGATTTACCCTCTCACTCTTCATGGACTGTTCGATGAAAATGCGTATCTGGCTCGGCTTGGGCCTTCTTCTAATCGTGGTTGCCGGCGTCTGGGCGCTGCGTCACAGCGAACCCGCCGCCAAAGCACCGACCAGACAGGTCAATATCCGCACTCAAACCGTCAAACAGAGTCTGGCCGAACCGACCCTCAAGCTGGTGGGCAAGCTGGCGGCCAATCGTTCCGTCATGATCAGCCCCGAAGTGACCGGCCGCATCGTCAAGATTGCGGTGCAATCAGGCCAGAGCGTGGCGAAGGGGGAGACCCTGATCGCGCTGGATGCGGGCAAGCAGCAGGCGGAGCTGGCCGAGCAGAGCGCCAGTCTGCGCGACGAGAACCGCAAGCTGGGGGATATGCGCAAGCTGGTGGCTCGTGGCGCCGTGACCCAATCCGAGCTGGAGGGGCAGGAGGCCACCGTGGCCCAGGTGCAGGCACGCCTCGATGCCGCCCGCTACGAGCTCTCCCTGCGTACCTTGCAGGCGCCCTTTGCCGGTACCGTGAGTCTGATTGACTTGAGTGAAGGGGCGCTGGTCAACAGCGGCGACACCCTGCTGCATCTTGATGAGCTCGACAAACTGCGCCTCGATCTGGCGGTGCCGGAGCGTTACCTCTCCCTGTTGCGACCGGGCATGGCGGTCACCGCCACCAGTACCGCCTGGCCGGATCAGCAATTCAACGGCACCATGACCACTCTCGACAGCCGCATTTCCAACGATACCCAGAACATCAAGGCGCGGGTGATGATCCCCAATGGCAACGGTCAGTTGCGCCCGGGCATGCTGCTCAATGTGGAGCTGGCACTGCCTGCCCAGCAGCTCACCCTGATCCCCGCCCAGTCGGTGGAGTACGCCGGTGAGCAGCGCTTTGTTTACCGTCTCGAGGCCGATGGCCGGGTCAAGCGGGTGCCTGTGGTGCTCGGTGAGACCGAAGGGGAGACCGTCTGGGTCACCGAGGGGCTGAAGGTCGGCGATCGCATCGTGGTCGAGGGGCTGGTCAATCTGCGTGATGGGGTGCAGGTGCGTGATCTGGCCGAGGTGAACGGCTGATGTGGCTCTCCGATATCTCAGTTCGCCGCCCGCTGGTGGCGGTGGTGCTCAGCGCCCTGCTCACCGTGTTTGGTCTGGTCGCCTTTAGCAAATTGACGGTGCGGGAGATGCCGGACGTGCAGATCCCGTCGGTCTCCATCACCACCACCTATGAGGGGGCGGCCCCCTCGGTGATGGAGAGTCAGGTCACCAAACCCATCGAGGATCAGCTCTCCGGCATCAGCGGCATCAAGAACATCAACTCCATGACCCGCAAGGGACGCTCGATGATCACCGTCGAGTTCAAGCTCGGCTGGAACATGGTGGAGGGGATCTCCGATGTGCGCGATGCTCTCTCCCGCGCTCGGCCACGGCTGCCTGATGATGTGGACGAGCCGCTGGTGACCAAGGATAGTGGCAACGGCGATGTGGCGATCTGGCTCAACTTCAGCAGCAGCCAGATGGATCGCACCGCCATGACCGACTACGCCAACCGGGTGCTGGTCGACCCCCTGAGTCTGGTAGACGGCGTGAGCGAAGTGGCGCTCTCCGGCGATCTCACCCAGGTGATGTATGTGCGGCTGCGGCCTGCGGATATGGCCGCCCGTGGCATCACGGTGAGCGATGTGGAAGAGGCCCTCAAGCGGGAGAACATCGAGCTGCCGGGGGGCGAGATCCGCAACAACTCCATGACCATGGCGGTGCAAATCGCCCGGCTTTACCACACAGCGGAAGATTTCCAGCAACTGCAAGTCACCACCGCCGCCAACGGCCAGAGCGTCTATCTGGCCGATATCGCCGACGTTGCGGTGGGGGCCAAGAACGAAGACAGCGCCTATCAGCGCAACGGCAAAGAGAGTCTGGGTATCGGCATCGTCGCCCAGTCCACCGCCAACCCGCTGGCAGTGGCGCAGGGGATCGAGAAGAAACTCGGCGAGATGCAGCGCTTCCTGCCGGAGGGGGCCAAGCTCGAGGTGGATTACGACTCTACCATCTTTATCAAGCAGGCCATCGACGAGGTGTACGAGACCCTGGCCATCTGCGCCGTGCTGGTGGTGGCGGTGCTCTATCTGTTCCTCGGGCAGGGGCGCACCACGCTCATTCCGGCCATTACGGTGCCGGTATCGCTGATCTCTGCCTTTATCGGCGCCTGGTATTTCGGCTTTTCCATCAACCTCATCACCTTGCTGGCCCTTATTCTCGCCATCGGCCTGGTAGTGGATGACGCCATCGTGGTGGTGGAGAACATCCACCACCATCTGCAGCGGGGTGAACCGCCCCTGCTGGCCGCCTGGCACGGCACCCGCGAGGTGGGCTTTGCGGTGATCGCCACCACCGCCGTGCTGGTGATGGTGTTTGTCCCCATCGCCTTTATGGATGGCATGGTGGGGCGGCTCTTTACCGAGTTTGCCATTCTGCTTTCGCTCGCAGTGCTCTGCTCTTCGCTGGTGGCGCTGACCCTGACCCCGGCCATGGGCTCCTGGCTGATGCGCCCGCTGGATAAACCGAACCGACTCACCGCCGGGCTCGATCGCGGGCTGGGCTGGCTGGAGGGGCACTATCGCCACCTGTTGGCGTGGGTGCTGCGTCGCTCCCGCTGGACGCCGCTGGTGCTACTGCTCTGTCTGGGCGGTATCGGCGCCCTCTTTACCCAGCTGCCGACCAGCCTTACTCCGACCGAGGATCGCGGCGTCATCTATGTCTTCGTCAAGGGGGCAGAGGGGACCAGCATCGAGCGGATGAAGCGCAACATGCAGCAGGTGGAGTCCGCCATCATGCCGATGCTGGGCAAAGGGGTGGTGCAGGCCCTGAGCTTCAGCACCCCTGCCTTTGGCCGTGGCGGCGATCAGACCGGTATGGTGATCATCCAGCTCACCGACTGGGCCGAGCGCGACGTCACCGCCACCGAGTTCTCCCGCTCGCTGGGTGCCAAGCTCTCCGGCATTCCCGATGTGATGATCCGCACCTTCCAGCCCGGTTTTCGCGGCGGCTCTACCGCGCCGGTGCAGTTCGTGCTGCAGGGTAACGACTATGCCGAGCTCTACCAGCAAGGATTGGCGCTGCAACAGGCGGCGCAGGGCAGCGGCCTGATGCTGAGCCCGGATCTCGACTATGCCGAGAAAACCCCCGAGCTGCAGGTGACCATCAATCGCGACAGCGCCAGCCAGCTCGGCATTCCGGTCTCCACCGTGGCCAACAGCTTGCAGACCCTGCTGGGCGGGGCGAGCAAGACCACTTATGTGGACAGGGGCGAGGAGTATGACGTCTACCTGCGCGGTAATCAGACCGAGTTCAACGGCATCTCGGATCTCGGCCGCATCTATCTAAAAGCCGCCAACGGCGAGATGGTCAGTCTCTCGACTCTGGCCACCGTCAAGCAGGTGGCGACCGCCAACCGCCTCAACCACTACCAGCGCCAGAAGGCGATCACCCTGACCGCCGATGTGCACCCCGACCACACCCTGGGTGAGGCCCTCGATTTCCTCGATGGCTGGGCCAACGCCAACCTGCCCACCGGCATGACGGTGGATTACGCCGGTGATTCCAAGGATTACCGCGACAATCAGGGGGAGATGGTGCTGGTCTTTGGCCTCGCCCTGCTGGTGGTCTATCTGGTGCTGGTGGCCCAGTTCGAGAGCACCCTGACCCCGGCGGTGGTGATGGTGACGGTGCCACTCGGTATCTTCGGTGGCCTGCTCGGCCTCTGGCTGACGGGGCAGGAGATGAGCATCTACAGCCAGATCGGCATGATCATGCTGATCGGTATGGTGACCAAGAACGGCATCTTGATCGTCGAGTTCATCAACCAGCTGCGCCAGCGGGGGGAAGGGTTCGAGGAGGCGATCATCGCAGGCTCGGTGCGCCGCTTGCGCCCCATCCTGATGACCTCGCTCACCGCCATTATCGGCGCTGTGCCGCTGATGCTCTCCATGGGGGCAGGCTACGAGAGCCGGATGGCAGTGGGAACCGTGGTCTTCTTCGGACTGTCGCTGGCAACCCTGGTCACCCTGCTGGTGGTGCCCGCCATCTACCATCTGATCGCCCGTCACGCCGGAATGACTGGTGCGCGGGATCAACTGGTAGACGAAGCACTGGCCGCCAAGGGGGCAGGGGAGTCGCACCCTCCGGCGCTCTGACCTCAATCCTGACGGAGGCCAGTAAATCAGCCTCATCATAACAAGGGCGCCTGCGGGCGCCCTTGTTATTGCGGGCGGCGGCCTATTCCGCGGGATCTATAGGGACAAAAAGCCATCGCTCCCCTTGGCCGCAACCGGTATAATGCGCGACCCGAATTTTTCCAGGTGTTCAAAATGCAGCCGGTACCCAACCTTTTCTCCTATCCCCGCTATTGGGCCGAGTGCTACGGCACGGCGCCCTTCCTGCCCATGTCCCGCAAAGAGATGGACAAGCTCGGTTGGGACAGCTGCGACGTCATTCTGGTGACGGGGGATGCCTATGTGGATCACCCGAGCTTCGGCATGGCGGTCATCGGCCGCATGCTGGAGGCGCAGGGTTTTCGGGTCGGCATCATCGCCCAGCCGGACTGGTCATCCAAAGATGACTTTATGCGTCTGGGCAAACCGAACCTCTTCTTCGGGGTGACCGCAGGCAACATGGACTCCATGATCAACCGCTACACCTCCGACAAAAAGCTGCGCCACGACGACGCCTACACCCCGGGGGATGTGGGCGGCAAGCGGCCGGATCGCGCCACCCTGGTCTATACCCAGCGCTGCAAGGAGGCCTTCAAGGAGGTGCCGGTGGTCATCGGCGGTATCGAGGCTTCCTTGCGCCGTATCGCCCACTACGACTACTGGTCCGAGACCATCCGTCGCTCCATCCTGCTCGATGCCAAGGCCGATATCCTGATTTACGGCAACGCCGAGCGGCCGCTGGTGGAAGTGGCCCACCGCATCGCAGCGGGGGAGACCATCGAGACCATGCAGGATATTCGCGGCACCGCCGTTATCCGCAAGGAGCCGCTGCCGGGCTGGAAAGGGGTGGATTCGAGCAAGCTCGACCAGATTGGCCGCATCGATCCCATCATGAACCCCTATATGGAAGGGGCTCCATGCTCTGACGACGCCACTGAAGCGGCACCTGCCGCGCAGGAAGCCCAGCCAGTGCTGGTGCAGCCACCCAAACCCAAGCCGTGGGAAAAAACCTATGTGAAGCTGCCGGCGTTCGAGCGGGTGAAAGAGGACAAGGTGCTCTACGCCCACGCCTCGCGCATTCTGCACCACGAGACCAACCCCGGCTGCGCCCGCGCCCTGTCGCAGGCCCACGGCGATCGCATCGTCTGGGTCAACCCGCCCGCCTTCCCGCTCGAAACCGAGGAGATGGACGGCGTATTCGGCCTGCCCTACCAGCGGGTGCCGCACCCGGCCTATGGCAACGAGAAGATCCCCGCTTTCGAGATGATCAAGACCTCGGTCAATATCATGCGTGGCTGCTTTGGCGGCTGCTCCTTCTGCTCCATCACCGAGCACGAAGGGCGCATCATCCAGAGCCGCTCGGAAGAGTCGATCCTCAAGGAAATCGAAGATATCCACGACAAGGTGCCGGGCTTTACCGGCGTCATCTCGGATCTCGGTGGCCCCACCGCCAACATGTACAAGCTGCGCTGCAAGAGCCCCAAGGCCGAGCAGACCTGCCGTCGCGCCTCCTGTGTCTGGCCCACCATCTGCCCGCACATGGACACCGACCACAGCCCGACCATCAACCTCTATCGCAAGGCGCGCGACCTCAAGGGGATCAAGAAGATCCTGATCGCCTCCGGCGTGCGTTACGACATCGCGGTGGAAGATCCCCGCTATATCAAGGAGCTGGCCAAGTACCACGTTGGCGGCTACCTCAAGATCGCGCCGGAACACACCGAAGAGGGGCCGCTCTCCAAGATGATGAAGCCGGGCATGGGCAGCTACTACCAGTTCAAGGAGCTGTTCGACAAATACTCCAAAGAGGCGGGCAAACAGCAGTACCTGATCCCCTACTTTATCTCCGCCCACCCGGGCACTACGGATGAAGACATGATCAATCTGGCGCTCTGGGTCAAAGAGAACCGCTTCAAGCTCGATCAGGTGCAGAACTTCTACCCGTCGCCGCTCGCCAACGCCACCACCATGTATTACACGGAGAAAAACCCGTTAAACAAGGTGAGCCGCACCGGTGGCGATGTGTTTGTTGCCAAGGGCGAGCGCCGTCGCCGTCTGCACAAGGCGCTGCTGCGCTACCACGACCCCGCTGGCTGGCCGATGATCCGCGAAGCCCTGCTCGCCATGGGCAAGGGCCACCTGATTGGCAATGGCCCCGGTTGTCTGGTGCCGCCAGAAGGTAGGAATGAGCGGCGCAACGAGCGCGCCGCCAGCGGCAAGGGCATGAAACCGGCCCTGACCCGTCACAGCAACATTGCCCATCAGCGTGGTAATGGCGCAGGCAACAAGCCGACGGGCGGCAAGCCGCTGGTCTCCGAGCTCAAGCTGGGGAACGGCAAGCCCGCCGGACAAGGCGCAGGTCAGAATGTCGGTAAGAGTGCAGGCAAGGGCAAACCGACCGGCAAACCCGCCCATAAGGGCAAGGCGCCAACACGGGCAGGCTCCGCCAAACCTGCCACTCAGCAGGGCGGCAAGCCTGCGGCCAAAGGGAATGGTGCCAAGCGACCGGCGCGGTAATATTTCCTGATTGGAAAGCGATAGAAGTAAAAAAGGCGACCGTATGGTCGCCTTTTTATTGGTTGTTTCTCCTAGGGAGGTTTAATTTTTCTTACAGTGCATCATTAACAGCTATAGAGAAGTTATTGCTTGTAGACAGAGCTTTCATCAAAACTACACGCCAATGATTTAAACCATATAGTTGTTCTTCAGTTAATAATAAATGATTTATGAATTGACCAACATTATTTCCACCGCTACGAAGGTGACTAAGGCAGGTGTTAAATAACTCTGATATCTCATCATTTGCGAGCTCATTGTATGTAGAGATTAAATTCAGCTTTGTATAATGTGCTGTCAGTACAGCCCAAATATCATCAGATATTCCTGCTGGTCTATTCATTGAAAAACTAGCGCCTATAGCGTTAACTCCAGCTCGAGTATGCAAGTTTACATTTAAATATTGTAGTGCAGGAATTTCATCACTATAAAAGTGTAAAAAAATCCTATGGTTTAAATTTTTCCAATCATTGTTTTTTGTTTGATTACAAGTTCCACAACAAGGGACTAAATTCAATGCATGCACTGATAGTTCTGGGAACTTTGATTCTGGGAGATAGTGGTCGAACGTTTTTGGTAGTGTAACACCGCAATAAGGGCATCGTTTTAATAGTCTTGGCGGCTGTGCATTTTCAATTAAACGGAATATTTCTTTAACTTTTTCTGTACGACCGGTATAACAGCTTAATAAATCGTTTTTATGCCTTGCGAGAACATTATCCTCTGATAAGTTAAATAAGTTTCGTTGAGCTACAGCACGTTCGAAGATTGTATATCGAGCAAGGATTTGGTTTTCTAAATTTAATAGATTGAATTTTGTTTCGTTCCGAATGCCTTTCACGGTATTAGTTTTCGAATTAACAACATCCTTATGTCTTTGTGAAAAAGGAACATTGGATGGTGGTACTATCAGATTTCTCATATAGTATCACCATACTGTGCAAGCAAGTATGCTTTAGCATTGAAGCTTAAATTATTTTCAAATAATTCATTCACTTGTTCAAATGAAAACCTATTTGAAAGCCTTTTTAATACACTTTTATAATAATTTGGTATTGTGACTGTATCAAAAACATGTTTTGTTAATTCTGAAATATTTTCACCAAATGTTTCAAACTGCATATTTGTAGATATTGTGCTATTACCTTCCCGAGTTAGTAATATTACTCGCTTTCGTGGTATTTCTTGTAATACGATTGGTGAGTGTGTCGCTATGATGGCAAATGAGTTATAGAGCTTAAGCATCTTATTCATAACATTGAATAGATGAGCTACAGCATTTGGGTGTAGGTGTGTTTCTGGCTCATCAAACAAAACTAAAGTATTATTTTGGATACGCGCAACAAGGGCTGTCACAAAATGCGCTAGTATCGATTGGCCAGAACTTAACAGCGATAATGCATCATCGTTAGCATCATTATCTAGTTCAATTTTAAGTTGGTCCAAAAAATCACCACTAGAATTATCAAGAATCTCAGACATGAATGAAATCCAAGCATCTTTTCTTCCTAGTTCATTTATTTTTAGTAAGTTTTTCTTGTAGTTTTCTATGAGAGATGTTTTTGATAAAGTACCATTTTCATTTCGAATGCCACAATACACATAGCTAGCTTGAGGTTTTTTGGGTCTGATGAACTTATCGAATGCGCTATATGAAACGGTTATTACACGATTAAATATTGGTCTATTACCATCAAATCGTTTATTTTTATCATTAACTGTTTTCTGAGATACCCTTCCAACCTGTACAAGATCTTTTGCTAGATTACCTAGCAGTTGGGTTTTTCCTACAGCATTACGTCCAATAACACAGACTATTCTACCAGGCAAGATGTCATTTTCATCAAAATCTACAGTTATTGTGAATGGACCATCTGCCCCATCAATATAAGAGTTGTATTTGAATGAGAAATTTTCATCAAAGTCTTCACCTAAAATAACTGATCGTCCAAATCTAAAGGCACTATTAGCACTATTATTTCTGAAAAGGGAATTCCTATATGCAGATTCTCCTTCGAACCCATCAGCTTTGTTTTGGTTCCATGAAATATCATTTAATGCCTCTAAAATAAGCTCAGATTCACTACCTCCTATTATATTTATCAAATTGCTATAGTAGTCTATATCTTGACCAAGGCTAATGTATTTATCATTAAGTGAGTGAAATTCACTTGGTAATTCTGTAGTGTCTTCTTTCTTTTGCAATATTTTTACTTCGCCAATAAGAAAAGACTCTAACTGGCTCTTATGATAGTGAAGATGAAAAGTACACTTTGTCCCAAAGTCATCCCAGTTATCATGTGATAAGCTAAAAATAGGGTAGTTTTCACTTACTAATGCCTGTTTAAATTTTTTTACTTTGAACATATTGCTTATCTCTAGCTTATATAAATCCCTAAGATGGGATGAAAAAAAGGAGGCTATTATTCTAATTTTTTAAGAAATATGGGGCACCCACCTTTCTGTGTTAGGCCTATTACAACCAATTTCCACGCTACCGCCCGTGGATTACAGCTTCCGATATGCTCCCTTGACCCGCGCTGGCAGCAACCCATCGCAGTTCAACAGGTTCTGAGTGGCTATGGTAAGCCAAACGAAACTGCCGAGGCGAGACTTAAAGTGACCTAACTATCAGAAATTAATCGTTTTTTGAACTGGATCAGCAAATGGAACCGGAAGGCGGCTTTATAGCCATATCCCGCTTTGGCAAGCAGGGAAGGGAGTGAATAGGGGCGACCTGCTGGTCACCCCTTGTGATTGCCATATCCGGCGTGTTTGGGGCTAGCCGTTATAGCCGTAGCAGCGCTTGAGCTCCTCGAAGTCGTAGTAGTGGCTGCCGCTCTGGTAGGGCTGGCAGCCCGTTTTAAAGGCGATCTCCTTTTCGTTGTAGAGCATCTTGGCCAGCACCTGCCGCTGCCCGTTCTGATAGATATCCCACTGAATATTGGCGGTATAGGGGGAGACCCAGCCGCCTCGCCACTCGTTGTTCTGCTGGCTGAACAGCTGATCCGGGCTGGCCCCCTGACGGCTCCCTTCCAGCTTCATCAGGGCGGCGAGGGGGATAATGGCTTCGGCGTGGGCAAAGCGCAGGGTGGCCCGTCGGCTCTGCTCGCCTTCCACTACCTGACGCTGCACCTCGCCAAACAGGCCGTCGAGCAGCGGCTGGGCAATGGCGTAGGGGGCGCTCTGGTTGGCAAAGCTCGGCCCCTTTTCGTAGAAATCTTCCGCATCGGAGAGGTAGGAGAACCAGGCAGACTCCTCCGGGGTCAGGAACTGCTCCAGCGCCCAGGGTTCGCTGCCCTGTGCCTGCGCTTCGCGGATCATGCCGGGGCCGATGATAAAGAGGTTGTAGAGCATCAGGGCGGCATCCACTTCGTCGCGCACATAGGTCATGCCGCCATCTTCCGGGTTGACGGCGACAAACTCGACGCCGCCCGCCAGATAGTCGACAAACCCCTTGCTGTAGATACGCTCCAGCATGCTGCGAGCCATCTCTTTGGTCTTGCTCAGGTTTTTAAGCTGATCCAGCGCCCTGGCCAGCTCGGGGGCCGGGGCGACTCCGGCATCTTCGTCGCCGATAAAGCGCTGGTAGCTCTCATAGGCGGGCAGGTAGCGGGCGTAATCCCCCTCGGGCGTGGTCTTGTGGAAGTAGAGCTCGAACTTGTTGACCAGCTTTTTGTCGATTTTCGAGGGGTCATCCTGCTTGAGGTAGCACTGCGCCGAGTCGCTGACATAGCTCACGTTGCGCTTGAGGCTCTCCATAAAGTAGAAGGCGCTTTCGTTGGCCCTGTCCTTGCCCGAGGTGACCACCTTGATGCAGTGGGGCTCGCTGCTGTTGAGCAGGGTTGGCAGCCGCGCCGCCAGCCGGGTGGCGAGATTGGCGTGCTCCTCCTTGCCCAGCGCCGAGAGCAGGCCATAGCCCAGTTTCTGGTTGGCGGCCGTCACCAGATCGACCTTGCCTCCCAGCCCCTGCCCGAGAGTGGTGAGCGCCCCCTGACGCTGCGCCTCTTCCCAGACCAGCTTGGTCAGCACGTCATATTTCGGGCTGGAGAGGGATCGCGAGCCGTGGCGCGCCACCATCTCGGTAAAGACCGGGCTGAACCCCTGGGGCGCTGGCTCGTAACTCTCCGCCTGCTGTTGCGGGCTGTAGACCGCTTTGGTGCTGTATTGGTAGGCGGTTTTGCCCTGGCTGTCGGTAGACGATTCGTTCTCTGACTGGCAGCCACCAAGCAAGACCAGCGAGACGGCCAAAGCCACATAAGAAGAGCGCGGGAAAGTCATGATGTTCCTTATCTATCCATATGAAAAATAAGTGAAAAACTCTATGGCTTGAAAATGACCGCGGGATGTCAGCCAGATGACAGGCTGATGACTTCTGATAAAGCAGTAAGCAAGGGGACAGACGTGGCGAGCATGCCCATCAGGGAGCGCTTCTGTTATCTTGGCCTGCCCGATAGATGGGCTTGGAGCCCGTTTTTGACGTGTTTGGCAGGAGCAATCAGATGGCAATAAAAACGCGATCCCGCAGGGAGAAGGTGGGCAGCAATGAAAATAACAAGGGCAACCGGTTGGTCGCCCTTGTGTGATGTGGTTGAAGCGCGGAGCTCTGCCTGTGGATGTGGCGGTTACTGCAAATCCGTGCTCAGGCTGGGGGCTCCGAAGTTCACTAGAGTGGCATGGGAGTGCTCGAAGTACTGTGACCAGAAGTCACCGAGTGCATCCATGGTCTTGCCGGAACGATAGGCATGCTTCACCGCATCTGTCACCAGACCGGCGCCCGTGACGTAGACGCGAGCGCCTTGCAGATCGGCAAACAGCCCCTTGTTCTTGGCCTGCTTGAGCTCGTCGCCTACATTGAGCTGCTTGATCTTGTTGGTGGCATAGAAGCTGGTGTAATCGGAGTGCTCCAGCATGTCCGAAATGAGGAACACGACGCGGTCACTGACGCCTTGCTCGGCCTTCATATCCTCACCCACTTTTCGCAGCGAGTTCATGATTTCGCTCTTGGGGATGTCTTGGCGGGCATCACGTAGTGCTTTCACGAACTGTTTGCCAAAGCCGTTACGAAAGACCTTGGTCTGCGTCGTCAGGCAGGTGTCCAGACCGCGCAATTTACGCATGCTGACATCGTCCCGGACTTCCCCTTCCAGCGGCATATCCAGTTGCCCCGCATAAGTCAGGCGAAGGTATTCACCAGGCAAGAAGGCGGAGAAGGTATAGAGCTTGACGCGATCACCGGCTTGGACGAACCGTTCGATCTGCCCCCAACTGCTTCGTTGCAGGTCTTCAGGCATCGGAATGGTCTGGTCGATGATGACTACCAGCTCGCGGCCGGTGCCCGCAGGTTTCATGTCGGCCAGGCCATTACGCTCATAGCAGCTCTGTATGTCGTTACGCTCGGCCGCCAACGCTGCACAAGGCAGCGTCAACGCCAGTAGCAATATATGGGTGATCTTCACGATTAGGCACTCTGCTTGGCGGGAAAGAGGCCCAGGGTCTTGAGGGCCATCTGCTGCTCACGGATATCACGCAACTGAGCTTCATCAACACCCAGTGCGCGGCTGGCCGCGGCCAGGCTCTCTTCGGGCAGGCCAGTGACATCATGGAAATCGGCGGCCTTGACGCTAGGTCCGGCTTGGCTGGGGGCATCAGTGGTAGATAGGACCTCCGTTTCTGCTTGAGCAACCGCAGGTTGTACGGCCGGTGCCACCTCGGCTTGCGCTGCCGGAGTTGCCTGAGGGGCAACCTTGGATGGTACAGTGCTCGGCCTTTCAATAAAGGCCAGGAAGTTACGACGGGCAGATTTCTCCCCTTCCAGCGCACCTAGCACAGCAGAGTTGGTATGGTCACGGCTCGACAACAGTGTCTGCAAACGGCGGAGTTTGTCATCGGCATGGCTGGCAATGGCAGTGCGTTGCTGGTCCATCGCGTCCAGCATCTCCTCGGCAGTCGCGTACTCGTGAGTCAGACGCCAGGCTGTTTTGGAATGGGTGCCCGCAAAATGGTATTTGCTGGCAAGCCAGATGCTGATCCCCTGGATGGCGATATAGATGAGCGACAGCATGACGTAGGTGGTCAGGCTGGCCTCACGGATTGCCTGCATCTTGTCTTCGATGGTGGCTTCTTCCGCCTCGTTGTTGATTGCCTGAGACTCTTCCGGCAGATCAAATGGCGAACTCATGCTGCTGTCATGCTGGGCCGTTGTTTCTGCACGCATATTGTTGACCATCTCGGTTTCGATGCTATCGAGGGTCGCGGAGCGTACCACGAAGGCGCCAACAGCCATGCAGGCAACAAATGAAGCACAGACAATCAGCCAGACAAACTTGCGGCTAACATTGGAATTCACATCCTTCAGGCGTGCCAGCAGCTGTTCATAGTCAGGTTTGTCAGAATCCGAGAATGAGTCTTCCAGATTGATGGCCTTGTTTGCCTTGAGGGTACGAGAGCGTTTGGATGGCTCTTCCCCTTGCCACCAGTGGCGCGCACGGGCTATCAGACTGTTGTGATGCAGGGTGTGCCCGGCAACTTCCGCTAGAAATGCGGATGCGACGGCAAGCAATAGCGCAGTCGCGGCCGCCAGCAGGTGACGGTCATTGGTTGATGCATCCATGTTCATCCAACCTGCGAGCACGTAGGCAAACCCCATTGCCTCGACCAGTACCAGTACTAGCACCAAGGCCAGAACCCACGCAGGGCGCGGGGAACGACCAGCCTCTCCTGCCTTGGCCAGGTAGTCGAGGGAGGCGTTGTAGGCATCTGTTCCTTTTAAATGCTTCTTGTATTCGCGGAAATACACATTGGACAGGGTCACTTCATGGTTGATCCAGCCATCTCCATCGACCGAGGCTGGTTTGCGCGCGAGGCGAGCCACGGTGCCGATGAGAGGGAGGCTGTGCCATACCCGGATCAGGAAGTAGGAGACATTCTCCCAATGCCGCCATACCACAACGGCACTGATGAGGAATGAAACAAGGCCAACGGTCAGCATCTGGTTGGCGAGGATCAGCGCTTTGAGCGCTGCCAAAGAAAAGTCTTCCACTAAGTTTCTCCGTTTTCTTATTTGGAATGGGTGGCGGGAATGGGCTTGTAGGAGGCAACATAAGCCTCGGAACCTGCCGGATAGAACAGGGCTCCCTGGCTTACCTGGGCGTTGCCTTTGCTGAACACGAGATCCATGCAGGACACAGATGCCTTGGGATCGCTGGTGAAGACACGGTAAAGCACTTCACTTTCTCCCTCATAGGTGTTGGCCACCGCCTTGAGGGTTTGAGGCTTCTTCTGATTCGAAGATTTGTAACCCTGAACCACCTGCAGGATCGGTTGACGATCGACCTTGGCGTTGTCACGCAAGATGGAAACCGGAGAAACAGTCACCAGGTGGCCGTTGACGGTATTGGCCCAGACACGATTGTTATAGCCGGGCATGTACTCCTTGGTGGCATGACGTGGGAGAGGTTTGTCGTCCGCCATGCTCAGTACCTGGCCAGCACTGCGCGGCTTATCTGCCTCACAGCTCGACATCGGCATGTCGCTTGCGTATGCGCTGCTAATGAGGGCAAAACCGCTCGCTTTGGGCTTGATGTTCTGAGCCATGTTCCACTGATAGGTTTCAGCAGGCTTGCCGCCGAAGTCCACTGCTGCCTTGGCGTTGGGGGCGGCCTTGGCCATGCTGGTGTCTGGAGCGCTCTGCTTGGCTGTTGTGTGACGAGGTGCTGTTTGCGACGTGGTCGTCACCTTGCCTGAACCGCTTGCGGACTGAGCCGCAGGTCTGGTCGCAGCCACACGAGGTTTGGCGGTCTCGGAAGTCCCATAACGCAGATATCGGGTATTGCTCTCTTCGGATTGGGCTCGCATGACCAAGGCCTGCTCGTTTGCCAGTTCTACAATTTCGACCCGGCGATTCTGACCGCGAAGCAAGGGATCACTGTTGTCTGCTATAGGGCGAGAAGAACCAGCACCTTGATAATAAATGGAAGAGGCCGGGATACCCGATGCGACCAAGATCTTGCCGACGGCTCTTGCCCGTTGTTCGGACAGTCGCAGATTCAGTTCTGCAGGGCCGGTGGCGTCACTGTGGCCGACGAGGAGAATGCGGCGCGCATTCGAGGCGTCAGCGGCGGCGGGTTTGGAATAGAGCTGGGCCAGTTTTGTGACCACTCGCAGACCGCTCTCTGTCAATTGAGCAGAGCCAATTGCAAACATGCCGGAATCGGGTATCTGAGCTACCAGTCCTGCATCCTGTGGCACTCCCGTAACTGCAGATGGCTCGGCAACGGTCAGTTTCTCGGTGGCAATGTTGAGATTTTCTTCCTTGGCTATCCGGTCAAGCTCTTGTAGCCGTGACTGCCACATATAGCCTGCAGCACAGCCTAGCGCCCCCCCGATGGCGCCCCCTGCAACAGCACCTTTCTTTCCGTTGAGCGCGTAGCCTGCAGCGCCCCCGGCTATAATGCCAGCCCCACAAAGAACCGGCATACCGTAATCTTTGCCAATGTCATTGACAGTAGATTTGAAATTCTGCATCTGCTGAGAACTGCAACCAACAGCCACGATCAGCACACAGCTGATAGGCGCAAGACGAAACGATTTATCCATAGCTATTCCTTGCCATTTTTATTTAATAGCGAGATTTAGACATACCAATAAAGTCGGCATCAAAGCTTCTTCGGGGGCGGTAAAATATCGACAGCTATTGACTTTGGGCGCATTAGCGCTGGCAGCTTTTGATTATCAGCGCTCAATGCATTAATTCACTTCAATTGCTGTGTCTTATATGACCTGATTATCAGAAGAGGCAATATCTATGCGTTCTTATAGGTATCGAGTGGCTATGATAAGCCAAATGAAGCTGTGCAAGCGAGAGCAAAAGTGATGTAACCATCAGAAAAGCTTCGCCTTTTAAAATCTGTTATCAAGTTGTTTTTTATTAGTGACGGGAGGGGCTCTCATGTGGTTTGTGAAATGTCAGCTCTCTTCGGGCCATAATGGTTTGAGATACAGTCAAGACGGATCATGGGCGATGGCAACCTACTGCCTGACTTCCTGACCCTTGGCGTTCTGCAGGGTGTGAAACAGGTAGTGATCGTCCCGATCGTAATAGACGGTAATGGTGTGGCGCTGGGTGTAATCCGCCGCGACCCCGGCCACCGTCATCGGCACCAGGATCAGCTCCCCCAGCCCCAATGTCACGGCGCTCGCCGTGGCCTGGCCATTGCCGTCAGCGCGCTTGTGGATCTTGCCGAGCACGGTAAAGCGATCGCACCCCTTGACCTGCGGCGTATCCATATATTGGCCTTGTGTACAAGGCTGCGGTTCGCCCAACTCGGCACGGATATGTTCTCGGGGTTGTCCCTGTGTCAGGGTCTCGCGAAAGCGCCCCGAATAGTGATCGATGGCGGCGGCGCAGCCACCTAGCAGCAATGGCAGCGCGAGCAGCAGCGGATGAGAAATACATACAAGACGATTCATAAGGACAAGACTCCGTTATTGCGCCAGTGACGCGCTATCTTGGCCACGTCGCTCCGGCTCGCTGCGATGCAAAAAGGTGGTCAGGGTATCGCGCGGCGGCGTGATGCCACACTGCACCAGAATCCGCCCGATGGCTCCCCTGTGATAGCCGCCATGATTTACCAGATGGAGCAGCATTTCATCGCGGCTCATCTGCCCCTTGTCACCATCGACAAAGCGAAACGAGAGCGGGGTTGCCCCCTCTTGCTGGCTCAGCGCCGCGACGTAATTCACCAGCCAGTTATCCAGTTCGGTGACTGCGCTGCGCAGGGCGCTGAGGGTCGGTGTCTCCGGCGTATTGGTGGCGGTAAAACAGTGGCGTTCCCCCAGCAGATTGGCCTTGAAGATGGCATCGACCACATGGATATGGTTGAAGATCCTGAGGCAGGTGTGGTGTGCCTCGCCATATTGCTGTGCATCGAGTGTGGCGATGGCATCCAGCAGTTCGCCATCGGCCCAGCGTTTGTAGTGAAAGAGAGATTGCAGTGTCTTGTTGCTCATCGCGTCCTTGCCCTTGTCGCTTCGTGAAGTGCGGCATGCTAGCCAAAATGGGCTCAATACGAAACCCATTCTGTTGCAGCTTTGGCTCCCGTCATACAAAAAAACTGAAAGCTGGCACTGTCGGGGAAGAGGAAAAACATCGACAAGGAATTACAAAGGCATTGGGGTCACACCTGAACCGGATCAGGCATCGACATAGAGCACCTGGCCGCTAATAAAGCCATCGACGGAGCGCTCAAACGCCTTGCCGACCAGGGCGCCCGGCACCGGCTGGAAGCCTGGCATCATCTCGCCATATACGTCCCACGCCTCTTCCAGTACGGTCGGGTTGACCACATTGATGCGGATGCCGCGGGGCAGCTCGTGGGCCACGCACTGGACAAAGGTATCGATGGCGCCGCTGGTGGTGGCATCCGCAATGGCCAGCGGGATCGGCTTGATATTGAGGATGCCGGAGATCAGGGTGAAGGAGCCCCCCTGATTGATGTAGTTGAGACCGATATTGACCAGATTGATCTGGCCCATCAGCTTGCTCTGGATGGTGGTTTGCCACTGCTCGTCGCTCATCTCGCCAAAGGGGGCGTATTCGCAATAGCCGGCGGTATTGACCACCGCATCGAAGGAGCCCACGTTTTGGTAGAGTCGCTCGATGGATTCTCGGCTGGTGATATCCACCTGAAAATCACACCCCTCGCCGGAGCGGCTGGCGGTAATGACTTTGTGCTTGCCCAGACCACTGAGGGCGGCTTGCCCCATTTTCCCCTGAGCACCAATCAGAATGACTGTTTTCATCGTTAACCTCGCTTTGCTGGAAGAGCTGCAAGGTTAGAGAGCTACTGATACAATGTAAATCATGGGTGATTTGTATGTGATACAACTGAAATTGGTGAGGTAAGGGTGGAGAGGATCGATATCAGGCAGATGCGGGTGCTGGTGCTGCTGGTCAGATACAAGAGTGTGTCGCGGGTGGCTGAGTTGCTGGAGATCTCCCAACAGGGGGTGAGCAGCCATCTGAAAAAGCTGCGCGATATCTTTCCCGCCGAGCTCTTTATCCGCCAGAGCGCCGGATTGCAGCCGACCGACTACGCCTGCGAGCTGGCCGACAAGTTCGAGCAGATCCTGGCCGATATCGACGGGGTCTTTGTGGCTGCGCCCTTCGACCCCGCCAGCAGCCAGCGCACTTTCAGGGTGATGGCCAACGAATATGCCCAGCTCGCCATTATCCCAAGGTTGGCGAGCGCTCTGCGCAGTCAGGCGCCCTCCATCCGGCTCGATGTGGTGGACTTTCAGGCCGAAGCGCATCTGGAGGCGCTGGCCAGCGGCGAGGTCGATCTGGTGATTGGTTTTGATGCCTATCTCGACCCGGGGTTGCTGCGCGCCACCCTGCGCCGGGATCACTACTGCTGCGTGCTGCGCCGCGACTCCCGATATCTTCCGGACAACGCCCCGCAGGATCTGGCGGCCATCCCCTTTGTGCAGTTTGCCAACAGCGTCGGCAATTTCGAAGGGCAGATGAGCCCGCAGCAGGTTGCCAGCGCGGCGGTGGCGACGCTCCCCTGTTACACCTCGCTGCAAGCCTTTATGTCGGTCAATGACGTGGCGGCCTGCATTCCGTCGGCCATCGCCGCCCTCGGGGATTTTCGTGTGCTGGAGCTGGCCGGGGCGCCCCAGCCGTTCGAGGTGGTGGTCGGCAGACACCGCAAAAGCCAGGGCAATCTCGCCATCGAGTGGCTGGCCGAGGTGATCAAGTCGGTTTGCGATCTTGCCATGCCCGGATAACGCCGCCGTTTGCCGAGAGCTGCACACGCCAGCCAGCGCGCTAACGGCAGGCTGGATCTGCGGGACAAATCCTGCGATGGTGCGGGCAGTTATCCGCTTGTCCCGTTATCGAGTGAAAAGGAGTTGAGATGCGCATTGCCATGATTGGTCTGGGTGATATCGCCCAAAAAGCCTATCTGCCGCTGCTGGCGAGCGATGAGCGGGTCACCCCGCTGCTCTGCACCCGCAATCCATCTGTGCTGGAAAAGCTCGCCCGCCAGTATCGGGTCGCCGAGTGCTTTACCGATGTGGCGGCCATGCTGGCCAGCCGTCCCGATGCCGTGATGATCCACGCCGCGACCGTCGTGCACCGCGAGCTGGCCGAGCAGTGCCTGCGCGCAGGGATCCCCACCTTTGTCGACAAGCCCCTGTGCGACAATCTGGCCGAAGCCGAGGCGCTGGCCAACCTCGCCATCGCACAAGATTGTGCCCTCTTTACCGGCTTTAACCGCCGCTATCTGCCCGCCATGGCCGAGGCGCGGGCCCAGCCGCTTACCGAGCTTAACTGGCAGAAACACCGCTTCGCCCTGCCCGGCAAGGCGCGGGATTTTATGTTTGACGACTTTATCCATGTGCTCGACAGCCTCTGCTTCTATGGCGGCGTGCCGGACGGTGACTTTCATGCGGTATTGCGCCCCTGTGCGCAGGATAACAGCCTGTTGGCCGGGGTAAGCGTTAGCTGGCAGAGCGGGGATCGCGCCATCAGCGGCAGCATGAACCGCAGCGCCGGGATCACCGAGGAGCGCATCGATGCCTACGGCGACAATCTCTCCCTGCACCTTGAGAACTGCACCCGCGGCAGCATCGCCTGCGACAAGCAGGCGCAGATGCTTAGCCCCAACGACTGGCAGCCGGTGCTGGCCCAGCGCGGCTTTGCCGCCATGCTGGAGCACTGGTATCAGCAGATTGAAATCGGCAAAGCGGATAGCGAGCTGATCGCCTCCTACCTGCACGGTCACAGGCTTTCGGAGCAGCTGGTGGCGCTGGCTGACAAGCGGGAATAAGGCTGGCTGGAAACCTGAGAGATATTAAGACGAGGTGCGCGAAGATAGCGCACCAAACACAACGGGGGCCGCAGTTGCGGCCCCCGTTGTTATGGGATGAGATGCATGGGATCAGATGCACTTCACCGGCTTGGGCAGGCCACCAATCTTGGTCGCCTGCTTGGCGGGCCCTTCCGGGAACAGCTTGTAGAGATAGCGGCTGTTGCCCTTCTCGGGGCCGTACTGCTTCTCCATCGCCTTGACCAGCGCGCGGATGGCAGGGGAGGTGTTGAACTCAAGATAGAAGGCGCGCACAAAGCGCACCACTTCCCAGTGCGGCTCCTCAAGCTCGATCCCCTCCTGCGCGGCCAGTACCAGCGCCAGCTCCTCGCTCCAGTCGTTGCTGTTGAGCAGGTAGCCCTTGGCATCGGTCTCGATGAGTTGGCCGTTGAATTCCAGCTGATGTTTTTCGGACGCAGACATGAGGGCTCCTCGCTAATGGGGCTATCAGGATTGGGCGGGCATGGTAGCGCCTTGATCCCCGGTGAGCAACCGGCTCTCGTTAGCCAGATGCAGCAGCTGATCCGCCAGCTCGCTGATCAGGTTGAGCTGCTGGGTCAGCATCAGCTGCTCCTCGCTGCTGTCCGGACTGCTGTCCGTGCAAAGAAGGGGGCTCTGACCACCGACGGAGCTGGAGGGGTTGCCCGCCAGATGACCGGCGGCCTGCTCCAGGGTGTGGCAGATGTGGTGGCGTACTTCATCCAGCCCGCTGATGGCCTCCAGTTTGTCGCGATGGGCCCCCAGCGCCGAGATGTAGGAGAGCAGGGCGTGGTTGCGCCAGGTGAGGGTAAAGCAGAGATCGAGGAAGCGGCGGCGCTTTTGCGGCTCTACCAGCATGCTCTGCCAGGCGGTGGCCAGCTCGCTGTCTGCCAGATGGGCGCTCTTGCGCGCCACCCGATAGTCGATGGACTCGTCCCGCTGCTGCTTGAGGCTTGCCAGCACTGCCGAGAGGTAGCGGGCGTTGGCCGAGAGCGAATTGGCGATAAGCGTCGGCAGCCGCTTGTACTGCCAGTCAGGCCAGAGCCAGGCCACCAGCCCGTAGGAGATGAGGCAGCCGAGCAGGGTATCGAGCAGCCGTGGCCCCAGAATGGCAAAGCCGATGCCATCAAGCAGGTTGAACGCCATCAGCACGTAGAGGGTGATAAAGCAGACCGCGGCGCTGTAGTTGTTGCGCACCTGGGTGAAGAAGAGGAAGGCGGCCAGCCCCATCACCACCAGCTGGACGTGCAGCTCGGGGAACAGCCAGAGCACCGGAATGCCCACCAGAATACCGGCGAAGGTGCCGAGCATCCGCTGCACCAGTCGGCGGCGGGTGGCGCTGTAGCTGGGCTGGCAGACAAACAGCACGGTCAGCAAAATCCAGTAGCCCTTTTCCAGATCAAAGGCTTGCAGTATGCCGTAGCCGATCACCAGCCCCAAGGAGAGGCGCAGCGCATGGCGAAACACCATGGAGTGCAAGGTGAGGTGCTGCTTGAGCTGGGTCAGCAGCGGCAGGCGGGGCGGCCGCGCCAGCGCGGGCAGCTCCTGCTCCGGCTGCTCGGGGTTTTGCAGCACTTCGGCGCTGCCGAGCAGCTGGTTGATGCTGGCCAGATTGCGGCGCAGGAACTTCATCGGCGTCAGCAGGGTTTTCGGGTAGTGCTGTTTGAGATTGGTGAACTCCAGCTGATCGCCAAGGGCTTCAAGTGTCCAGTGAATGCGCTTGTTGTGAGCGTAGGGCTTGTGCACCAGAATGGCGTAACCGAGCCGCTGGCATGCCTCGGAGAGCTGCAGGAACACCTCCTGAAATCCTTCCAGTACTATGCCCTGCTTGAGCTCCGCTTCCAGCCGGCTGTAGGGGTAGTGGCTGGAGGTGGCACGTTCGTGAATCTCCAGCGCCAGCAGATAGAGGCGCAGCAGGCTGGCAAGCTCGGGGCTCGCCGGATGGCGGCGGCTCAGGCGGGCGTTGAGGGCCGACTTGGTGAGGGTCAGCGCGCTCACCAGATTGATGTTGAGCTGGGCCAGATTGTGACGAATGGCCTGGGCGCCGTGCTCGTCCGCCGGGAAGAAGCGGGACTTTTCCAGCAGGTAGCGGCCAAGGGCGAAGTAGCTCTGGGCCAGCTGCTCGTGCAGGGTCTTGTAGGGCAGCAGCCAGAGCCAGATAAACGAGACCAGCCCGTACCAAAGGGCGCCAGCGCCGAGCGCCAGCGGCTGGTAGAAGAGATCCGGCGCCTTGGCGGCACCCAGCATGGTGTAGATGGCGATCAGCAGCGAGCCGAAGCTGATGGTGGCGTAGCGGGCACCGAGCGCCCCTACCATCACAAAGATAAAGGTGGAGCTGGCGAGCCCGATGGCAAACAGCCAGGGGGTGGGGTAGAGATACTGCACGCACAGGGACGCGAACATGAAGCAAATCAGCGTCATGGCGAGGTTTTTGAGGCGCCCCCACAGGCTGTCGTCGGTTTCGGCGATGGCGCCCGCCACGACCCCGAGGGAGAGCAGCACGGTGAGCTGGATATTGCCGGTGGCCAGGGTGAAGGCGAGCAGACCGAGAATGGCCAGCAGCACCTTGAGAGCGAAGTAGATGTGACTATCGGTCAGCAGTCGGCGTAACAAACCGGAGAATTCCATGGGCATGCTAGGCACCACCCTTGAGCGAAGCAAAATCGATGTGACTATCAATCAGCAGTCGGCGCAGCAGGCCAGAGAGATCCATCGGCATGAGACAGGTGAAACCCTTGATCGAAACGAGAGCGAGATAGTAACCCGCCAAGCGCGAAGTGGCCCTGATCCAAATCAGGGCCACTTCGCTTCATATCCTTGATTTACAACTTATCCTGACAAAAATCGACGCCAATAAAAAACCCGCCGAAGCGGGGTTTCTGATTAGTTGCGGTTGCCGCCAAGCAGGCTCAGCAGGCTCAGGAAGATGTTGTAGATGGAGACATACAGGGTGACGGTGGCAGAGATGTAGTTGGTCTCGCCGCCGCGCACGATCTGCTGGGTAGTCAGCAGGATGGCCCCGGAGGAGAAGAGCATGAACATGGCGGACAGAGCCAGGCTCAGGGCGCTCATCTGCAGGAAGATGTTGGCAATCATGGCTACCAGCAGTACCCAGAAACCGACGAACAGCATGCCGCCGATGAAAGAGAGGTCACGCTTGGTAGTCAGGGCATAGGCCGACAGACCGAAGAAGGTGAGCGCGGTGCCGCCCAGGGCGGTCATCACGATCTCGCCACCACCATTGTTCATGTACATGTTGATGATGGGGCCCAGGCTATAGCCCAGCAGACCGGTCAGGGCGAAGGTGAAGACCAGCCCCATGCCGTTGTTGCGATTCTTCTCGGTCAGGAACATCAGACCGTAGACGCCGATCAGGAACACGGCCCAGTGCAGCGGCGGCATGTTCATCACGGTAGCGACCCCCGCCACCACGGCAGAGAAGCCCAGAGTGAGGGAGAGCAGCATATAGGTGTTACGCAGCACCTTGTTGGTATCGCGTACGGCACTTTGGGTGCCAGTGTAGATAGAACGGGTATCCATCTTGGGTGTCCTCTTGATGTCCGGGTGAGACGGCGAGCAGCCGCCTCGTGATCGCTGTTTGTTACTGCATGTTTACGCATTGTATGTAGAACAAATAGGGATGACGAGGAACAATTTCAAGCCACCTGCCATTTTGCTCCCGCACACTATCCCACAGGAAATATGTATTGCATATGAACAAGGGCTTAGCGTAGTATGCACGCCGTTCGGAGGGGTGGCAGAGCGGCTGAATGCACCGGTCTTGAAAACCGGCGATGGGCGACCATCCGTGGGTTCAAATCCCACCTCCTCCGCCATATTCAAAGAGAAAGCCCAAGCGATTCAATCGCTTGGGCTTTTTTGTATCTGTCGTATCTGGCATTTCAACTGACACGTCACATGGACGATAAAATTGCTCGGGTTGTCCCTGAGCCATTTTCACCTTGAATGATGGCTTAGATCCGCCCCTGATAGCGCAGGGGGAAGCGGCCCTGACTGTCGGGCTGGCCGAGGAAGGGGAGCCCTTGCTGCATCTGTGGCGGCAGTGCCGGGCCCGGTTTCAGGTTGCCCTGGAACAGGTATTGGCCATTGGGTTGCAGCTCGAGGCGACCCATGGTCTGCACCGCATCCGAGCCCTGCTTGAGTTCGGCCACCAGTTTGGAGTCGAGGCAGGTGAGTTTCACCTCGGGGTCGGCCAGATCCAGCTTGCCCGCCGGGGTATCGGCACTGGCGTTGTACCAGTCGAGGTTGCCGTAGAGGTTGTCACACCAGGGGTTGCCCTGGGCAAATTGCTCCACTTTGAGCTGTAGCTGGCCGCTGACGGAGATCGGGATCGGCAGGCGCATCGGCACCCGGCTCAGCAACCAGGGGGCGGGGGCGTTAAGGGTCAGATCCCGGCCGAAGGCGGAGCCATTCCAGCCGACAACGCCCTGACCATTGAGCCCGTTGCGATCGCCAAAGCGTATGGCCACTTCGGGGGCGAAGCGCAGCAGCGACCAGCCGTTGAGATCCCAGCGCAGCTGGTTCACCGATTCGCTGGCATATTGCAGTCGGGCAATCTGGCCGTTCCAGAGGGTGCCGCTCACCCCTTCCAGTTTCAGCAGATTGGCGACGTTGGCAGGCAGCGGCAGATAGCGAGCCACCAGTGCCGCAGGCAGGGTGGCCAGCAGGAAGACCAGATAGGCGGCCAGAAACAGGCTGGCAATCAGGATGCGCTTTTTCATTGTGGACGACTCAACTGCAAACGTCTGACCTTGACCAGGCCCGGGGCCAGATCCTCGCGGGCGATCTCGATGATTTGAACCTGAATACCGTGCTGCTCCACCAGCGTGGAGAGCCAGAGCAGCAAGTCATCGAACTGGACCGTGTCGATCCACACTTGCAACTCCTGCGCCTGGGGTTGCAGCCGGGCAATCTTGATCTTGTGGTTGAAGGCGGTGCGGTTGACCACCCCTTCCAGGGTGCCGCTGGTATCGATCTGGCGACCCGAGCCCCCTTGCATGGCCAGCACCTCTTCCCCCTTCTCCTTGAGCCAGGCGAGGGTCTGCTGCTGGTTCTGCACCTGCCGCTCCCGCTCTGCGATGCGGTTGGCGATGGGCTGCCAGACGCTCCAGTAGAAGAGACCGACCAGCAGCAGAACGCCACCCGTGACCACCAGCCGCTGTTCCCGTGCGGTGATGCCGTGCCACCAGCTCTGCAATTTTTCCATCATGATGATTTACCCTTGAGCACCAGTGCGCCCTCTACCTTGCCCTCGGTGCTGCGCACCTCGCCTTGCTGTACCTCGAATTGCTTGCCAGCCAGCTCACGGAACCGCTCGATCTCGGCAAAGCCGGGAGCGGTCACCTGCAGCCGCAGCTCGCGGCGACTGGCATCAAAGCGCATCACCTGCGGCTTGAGGCCGGGTACTTCGGCAAAGGTGGGGGCCAGCTCGGTGAGCATCAGCAGTACGCCGTTTTGCGGGGCTTGTCCCATCTGTTGCAGATGCTGGGTCATCTGGCTGCGCACGTTCACGATGCGGCTTTCGTTAGGGAAGATGCGGCTGTAGACCTGACGGATCTCCGCCTTGAGCGCCTTGTCCTGCTCGGTGAGCTGATAGAGCTGCACCCCGCGCTGGCCGAGGGCCACCAGCAGCAACAAGCCTGCGGTGATGGCTACCTTGCGCCACTGCAACCAGTAGCGGGCATATTCGGTCTGCGGCCGGTAGGGGCCGGTCAGCAGGTTGGCGCGGCAGGTGAGTGCCCCTTTGGCTAGCAGCAGCATGGGGAGTTCGGGCTCCGCCGCCTGCCAGTGGGCGGCGGCAATGGCGGGCACCGGGGTGTGGCT